>JAZRYN010000075.1:0-10098 GCA_045600745.1 Lachnospiraceae bacterium | reverse complement strand
AAGACCTTCCCGGCGAAGAAGCCCGCATCTATCATCTGGCCGGGCTGGTCGCCGGAGACATCGGCACGGATATGATCAGGGCCTGCGCGGAAAGGGGCGATACCGCGCTTGACGTTCAGGCGGTTCTCCGCTGCCGCAATGAGGACGGCTCACTCGAGCTGCGCGACTGGCCTGAAAAGCGTGCTTATCTCCCGCTCATCCGCTATCTCAAGACCGATGCCGCCGAAGCGGAGGTCCTGACCGGGACAGATGACCGCGAAAAGGCGGCCCGCATGCTTTGTGAATGGGGGGCGGGAGAAGTGCTCATCACTCACAACACAGAGGCCCTTGTCTGCGACGGAAAGGATATTTTCCGTGCGCCGCTTAAGCCCAGGAATCTCTCCGGCCGCACCGGAAGAGGGGACACGACCTTTGCCGGCTATCTGACCGAACGCCTGACCCATGAGATCCCCGAGGCGCTTACTCTGGCCGCCGCTCTCGTTTCCCTCAAAATGGAAACCCCCGGTCCCTTCCGCGGAAGCCGGGCGGACGTTGAGGATTATCTCAAAAAATTCTATTGAGCTGCCGCTTATCCCCCGCAAATAATAAACGCCGAAAAAGAAGTTTTCGAGCTAACTTCTTTAACGGCGTTTTATTTCTGTCTGCCCGGGCGCCTCAGTTTATCTGCTCAAAGCTGACTGCCCGGACGCTTCCCACACTTTCGAGAAATTCATTGATATCGGTGATCATCACGTCACTGTTAATTAAAAGCGTCAGCTCGTAATCCGCGCTTCCGTCCGAATTAAAGGACACCTTGATGTCCTGCATCTTCATTTTGTGCTCTTCAATGTATTCGTTGAGCGCGACCCTGAAAGTCTTTGGGTCAAGAGCCGTACAGCGAAGCCTTGCCGTCGTCATGGAATCCGTGCCGATCGTATAATGATGCATCACGATCTGAACAACAGCGACAACGACTGTCGTAAAGATGCCGAGCACATACATGCCTGCGCCGATCGCCATACCGATCCCGGCTGTCGCCCAGATCCCTGCCGCCGTCGTCAGTCCCTTGATCGAACTGCCGTTCCGGAATATAATGCCCGCACCCAGGAAAGAAATACCGGTAATGATCTGCGCCGCAAGACGCGCCGGGTCAGTCGGATTTGTCCCGTACAGTCTGTCTCCGGAAGTCCCCACCAGATCGGCAAAGCCGTATTTGGACAGGATCATGATCAGCGCCGCTGCGCAGCACACGATGATGTGCGTGCGGATGCCGGCCTCTTTAAAACGCTTGCTGCGTTCAAAGCCGATCACCGCGCCGCAGATGCAGGCTGCCAGTATCCTTCCGAAAAATTCAAGATATTGGATCATCGAAAATTGCCCTGCCAGTTTATCAGCTAATGTCATTATTCTTCCTCCCTTAAAAAAGCGCGGCAGGGACAGCCAGATCCAGCTGTCCCTGCACAGTCCGATGCGGACAAATGATTCAGGTAAGCATTGCTCTATCAGTTTGCCGGGTACCAGCCGTCGGAGGTCACGCCGGCAGCCGCGATCTCGTCCATGGCGGCAATATCCGCCGGGTCATCGTTGGCTTCGTGCTCCCATTTTCCGGCATCGACACCGTCCTTCATCGACAGCTTATCATACATTTTCAGCGCATCCTGCAGGGTCCATGTGACTTCGTCGCCGTTTTCAAACACGACCTTGACTTCAAAAGCCTCCGCGGCTTTCCGGATGATATAAATATTCTTTTCATAGTTATCGCCGTCGGCATCCTTATCCTTCCAGCCGGCTTCCACTACGCTGCCGCCCTTCTCTTCTCCGACAGGATAAAGGTAAACTTCGTTGATCGTTTCACCGGTTTTGTTCTTGATATTCAGAGCAAGCGCGGCATAGCCCTCGGGAATCTCTGCGGGAGAGCCGGATTCCGCTTGTTCGGCGTCCGTCTCGGGCAGGATCTCGTCCGCTCCCTCCGCGGCAGGCACAAGGATCTTCGCCAGCTCTGCCCTTTCGGCTTCGACAAGCGCGGCATCGACAGCCGGCACGCCTTCATAGACCGGATACCACTGGTCGACCGTCAGTCCCTTCTCCAGGGACTCGGCAAGATAAGCCAGCGGTTCGGGATCTCCGTCATCATACTGGACCTTGATGTCGTATTTGTCATCCGCACTCTTTAACGAGATCTCGTTCGGCAGATGGCCGTCGCCGTCCTCCTTGAACCAGTCTTCGATCGGGTAGGTCATCTCCGTTCCGTCCTCAAACTTCACATAAATGCCGTAGTTGTCGGCGTGCGGGCGGATAAAGCACTTGAACAGATACATGCCGCCCTCTTTGGCCTTGCCGGGCATCAGGGACTCCATCTTCTCTCCGGCTTCGTTGTAGAGGTAGTCGATCATGTTGCTGTAGGTATTCGGATCGCCGCCCTCTTCATAGAAGCGCAGCTCCGTGATGTTTTTGGAGGTCTTATTCTTCAGCTCGACCGGGATAAGCTCGTAGCCGGGGTAGGTATTATCGGCCGTTTTGCCCACAGCCACCACCAGATCCATCGCCGCCTGGTCTTCGGCATTATCCTCGATTTCGACTTCCCAGGCTTCAGGGTCCGTTCCGTCCTTCATGGAGATCTTGGTGTACATTTCCAGCTTACCGAGGCTCTTTAGAACTTCCGTTCCGTCCTCAAAGACGACCTTTAACTCCATGTCGGCGTCGGCTTCACGCACGATGTAGATGTTCTTTTCGTAGTTGTCCTTATCGGCATCCTTATCCTTCCAGCCGGGAGCGACCACGCTGCTGCCGATCTCGCCGCCCGCAGGATAGATATAGACCTCGTTAATGACCGCGCCTGTTTTGTTTTTGACGTTCAGGCCGAGCGCCGCCAGCTTTTCTTCCGGCTCGGGGGCTTCGGTCGTTTTCTCTTCGGTCGTTCCCTCACTCGGCTGTGCCTCGGTCGTTTTCTCTGCAGACGGTGCTTCCGTCGTATTCTCGGTCGACGAAGCAGGTGTCTCACCGCAGGCCGCAAGGCTTATGACCATCGCCGCAGTCAGAATCAATGCTAGTAGTTTTTTCATGTTCTCCTCCTCGATTTTATCTTGTTCGGGCTTCGCAAAAGCGGAGCAGATCATCCGTTTTCCGGACAGCACGAGAGGCTGCCGTTATCCGCGATGCAGAAGCGGATAACGTTGTGCGTTGACGCTTCAAGCGCCCTCAGTTTCCGGTTCTCTGTGCACAGGACTGCAGAGACCTCCCGCAGAAGCATTTCCGCCACCTCCTCGTTCGGCCGATCCTTTTTGGCGTCCGGGTCGTTCTGGCAGGAAATTACGGCATACTGCGGAGAGAGCTTTTGCAGCAGCGTTTCCGTCATGGATCTGCCGTCGCCGTGATGCGGAAGCTTCAGGATATCGCAGCTTTCCGTTTCCTCATTTTCCCAGTCCGAAGCAAAACGATCGCCGGTGAGCAGCACGCGTCTTCCCGCATAGGAAAGCAGGAGCATCAGGCTGGAAAGATTTCTCTCCTTTGCCGCCTGACGGACCTCCTCCGGAGAAAGCTCCTGCCCGGAGTAGAGCGCATCAAATACCCTCTTCTGGCGCAGCCTGATCTCGCTTCTCGGATAGATGACGCGCATGCCGAGCCGTTCCGACAGCAATATTTCTCCCTCCGGCAGGATCCGGCAGCTGCAGCCGGCAGCCTTTGCCTTTTCCGTCGTTTCACGGAAAATGTTCAGCATCATGAGCAGGCCGTTTCGGGTCTTCTCCGTGGAAGAATACTCGGGAGCGATGCGCCGTGCCCCCTCCGGAGGCAGATACAGGGCATCCAGCTCGCGCGTTCTTATCATTTCGAGGATGCGGCCGGCTCCTCCCACGTGGTCGATGTGCAGATGCGTCAGGATCAGCCGGTCGATCCGGCTTATGCCCTCATTCAGCAGGTGATCGACGGCCTCCTTGCGGAGCGAGCCTTCTACCGGCTCCAGAAACGGGCGCCCGGCGTCCACCAGCACGGTCAGGAGGGGAGTCTTCCCGTCAAATTCTCGGATAAGGACGGCGTCGCCGTCTCCGACATTGAAAAAGGACACTTCAAGCATGGTTATCGTCTCACCGGCTGCCATACGGCGGCCGCTTGTCTGCCGTCTTTTTCTGCGCCTCGCGGTATTTTTTGATATCTCTGCGGTGAAGAAGCAGCGCAGGGATCCCTCCGCAGAGAACGGAAAGAATGGCCGGCAGCCCGATCAGGGCCATAAACAGGCCGTATTCCGTCGAGGCGTCCGACCAGTCGATCAGGACCAGCTCGAAAAGCATGGCCCCCGCCGTCAGGACAGCCATCCAGAGATAGGCGCCCGCCACCACCTGCTTGTTCTTCTTCAGAAGGAAATACATCATCAGGCAGGGAATGCTGCCGACGATCGCCGGCACCAGATACTCCGCGAGATTCCTCACTGCGGCAGATCTTTCCGAAAGCAAGTTCTCGATCGGACCCAGAAGCAGCAGGTAGGTCGACGTATAGATCACAAGAAACAGAATGGCCAGGACAAAGGAGTACAGCAGGTTGGCACTCTTCGGGCGTCCGTTTTCGTCAAAGAACAGGTAGTGAAGAAAGCCGTCCAGCTTTTGTTGAAATTTTGATCGTTCTTTAGCCATAGAAATCAGGATGCGGTCCGCGGAAGCTTCCCGCGGACCGTCTGCCGGGTCCTTTTAACGGGTACTGTTCCAAAGATTCCAGTACGCCTTCACATTCGGATAGTTTTCGTAGACCTTCTCGTAATTCGGCGCCGTCAGGCCTACATCTTCAAAATCGATGCCCGACTTCGTATAGGTGATATCGGAGCGTATCGACCAGTGGCCGAGCTTGTCAAAGACCGAGTAGCAGCCGCTCTGTCCGTCATCTCCGCCCATCATGTATTTGATGAAAAGGCGGGCGCCGGCAGGGTTGTCGCAGCCGCTGACCACGTAGGAGTATCCGGCCGAGTTCTGAGCGGTGTAAGGCTTAAGGCCGGTGACCCAGGCGATATCAAAGCCGCTGTCCCCCATGGCCTGTTTGGAGTTATCGAGCTTGGACGCCGAGCAGAGGCCGAGCGTAGGGCCGTTGACCGAATCGTTCACCGCTTCCACAACGGCATCACCGTCGGCAAGAGGAGTGATCGTCATCTGCGAGAAGCGCCAGAAAAGCTCGACGCCGGCATTGTTTTCCGGCAGCTCCATCATGCCGGGCGTATTCTGCAGCTTTTCATTGTAGGTAATGACCAGATCCTTGCCGTACTGCTCCTTATACTGCGCGGCAAGAGCATCGCTGTCAATGATCAGCTGCGCCCACAGTGCGGCATAGGAGGGAGCCGAGATGTCCTTTGAATAGATCGTCCATTTCTGAGTGCTCTTGCCGGAAGCATCCTTCGGGAAGGATCTGGTCTCCTCGTCATAGCCCTCGACAATGTCCCACCAGCTTTCGATCGGGACCTCGGAATACATTCTGGTATTGTAGAACCAGGGATTAAAGGTCGAATACAGCGGCAGGCCGTATTCCAGCATATCTCCGTCGATCTTGGCGCAGACATCCGCCGGGTAATAGACCTTGACGATATCCCAGAGCACCAGTTCATTGAATATCTCGCCGGCTGCATCCTTGACGACAAGAACGTCCGCCATGGGCTTACCGCCTTCGGCTTCCAGTTCGATCTTGTCCTTCACGGTATTGGTATCGCAGGAGATGTATTCGAAATTCAGGTCGGGGTATTCATCTCTGATGTATTTCCGCGCCGTGTCCGCATCGGCCGTCGTGGCATAGATCGTGATCGTGCCGCCTTCGGCCTTCGCCATTTCATACAGCTCGTCCATCGACATATGGTTCCAGTCAATGCCGTCTTCGTCAGTCTGGTCGATGGCATCCGTACCGGTCTTCGGTGCAGACGGTTTCTCACCGGCCGACTCGCCAGAGCCCCCTCCGCAGGCACTCAGCATGAGGGAAAGGCTTAGTATCAGGGCAACAGCAGCATGCAGCTTTTTCATCTCTTCCTTCTCCTTTTCAAGTGCAGCAATATCCGGCAGTTATGATCACTCATCCGCGCCGGCTTTATGTTTCGTCTTGGCAAACTTGATCAGCCTGCCCGTCTCCTTATTATAGACGTTCATCCTGCCGGGATGCAAGACAACATAGACCTTCTGATTCATGTCATATTCGATCAGGCCGACCTGGATCGCAAGAAATTCGGCCTTGCCCACAACAAGCGATACCAGTGTCTCGCTGCCTGCCGGCTGATTGGCGTAGACCTTCGCCTCGACCGTATCCTTATGATGCGGGTCTTCGGTGTAAATGTCAAGCATTTCCGGGCGAATTCCTAACACACACTCAAACTCACTGTTCTGCGGAATATCCTCGTCCTGCTTTACCGTCTCCTTCGGATAGACAAATTCGCCGAATTCGCTTCTGACCCGAAGCGTTTCTCCGTCGAAAAGAGCCTTGGCTTCGATAAAGTTGATACGCGGATTTCCGATAAAATCAGCCGCCTTAAGATCGATGGGGTTCGTGTAGATGCCGAGCGGCGTATCGATCTGTGAGATCTCTCCTTCCTTGAACAGCGCGATCTTGGTCGACATCGTCAGGGCTTCGACCTGATCGTGGGTAACATAGATAATGGTCGTTCCGGTCTCGCGGTGCAGGCGTTTCAGCTCCGCACGCATATCGATCCTCAGGCGGGCATCCAGGTTGGAAAGCGGCTCGTCAAGGAGCAGCAGCTTCGGGCTTGAGGCAATGGCGCGGGCAATGGCGACTCGCTGCTGCTGACCGCCCGACAGCTCGTTCGGATAGCGGTCCCTGTACTCTTCTATCCGCATGGTCTTCAGCGAATGCATCACGGTCTCTTCGATCTCTTCCTTTTTCATTTTCTTGATCTTCAGACCGAAAGCCACGTTTTGGAATACCGTCATGTGGGGCCAGAGCGCATAGCTCTGAAACACCAGATTCAGCCCTCTCTTGCTCGGGGCTTCGAAAAATGCCTTGTCGCAGTCGATGACGGTCCTGTCGTCGATCGTCATCGTTCCGTGCTGAGCCTGCTCCAAACCGGAGATCACCCGAAGAGTCGTGGTCTTGCCGCAGCCGGAGGGCCCGAGCAGTGTCATGAAATCGCCGTCCTCTATCGTCAGGTTGATATCCCTGAGAACGTGGTTCTCCCCATAATATTTGTCGATATGCTTCAGTTCGATCTTGCTCATGATTGCGTCCTTTCTTCGGCGTCTTACATGCTCTTGCTGATATTGCCGCCCAGCTTGTCGGCGATTCGGTTCGTTACAAGAATGAATACGATAATGACGATGCAGATCGCGTCCGCTACCTGAGGCATGGCTTCCTTTGAATAGTCAAAGGCCAGGAAGGAAAGCGTGTAGTTGGCCGGCGTCATCAGGATCGCAATCAGGTCGAGCTCCTTGGCAATGCTGATAAACGAAAGCAGGAAGCCTGACAAGAAGCCGTTTTTGGCCAGCGGGATCACGATGCTGCCGATCCTGCGCCAGAAGCCGGCGCCGTTGATCGTTGCCGCCTCCTCTAACTCGACCGAGATCTGCAGCATGTTGGAAGAGCCCGACCGGCTTGCAAACGGAAAGTGTTTGACGATCGACACCAGAAGGATCAGGGTAAAGGTACCGTATAACGACGGGATAAGCCCGCCGAGGCGCTCCTGACTGAACATGGAGAAGTAGATCGCGGAGAACGCAACGCCCGGCATCAGATACGGAATGAAGATCAGCTGTTCGACCGCATTGCCGTACCATTTTCCGCGGCCTCTGGTCGTAATGTAGCCGAAGAACTGTCCGAAGGTCGCCGTGATCAGGGAAGCGATCAGCGACAGCTTCACCGTGTTGCCGAGCGCCCTGAAAAACTCCGAATTCTTAAACAGACCGTTCTGGGCATAACCGGGGTTCGGTGCACTCTGCAGTTCTCCGATCCAGGCATATAAGGTCAGGTTCTCTTTGCCGTAGCCCGCGCCCGGCACGATCTGGAAGGATTCCATGATCAGGAAAAAGATCGGCATGAGCATGGCCACGATCAGAAAGACCGAAATCAGTATCAGCATCGGATATTTGGCGCCGCGCAGCTTTGAAAGATTGCTGCGGGTCCCCTTGCCGCCGATCGTCGCATAGGATTTACGGGTCCCGATCAGCTTCTGGTTGGCAACGATCGTTCCGGCCGCAAGCAGGATCATCAGAATGGACATGGAATAGCCGACCCCCTTCGGGGAAGCATTGATGAAATCCTTCATTCTGGTCGCCAGAACATAGAAGGGCGTTCCGTCCGGATTGTTGCCGCCGAGTCTCGCCGCCACACCGTAGGTGCCGATCGATTTGCTGATCGTCATGATCGTTGCGGAAAGAAGGGAGGGAAGGATCAACGGAAGCGTAATGTTTCTCAGGATCTGCGACCTTGACGCGCCCTGGATCTCGCCCATTTCTTCCAGTTCGGAGTTGATGGAGCGCAGCGCGCCGGAGGCCATGATATAGGAGAAGGCATAATAATGCATGGTCATGACGATGATGATCGGTACGAAGCCGGAGGCGAGGACATCCGGCACCGGGATCCCGAGGCTTGACAGGACTCCGTTTCCGCCCATGCTGGGATTCCTGAAGATCGTCATCCAGGACAGCGCCTTGCACCAGGAAGGGATCATATAGGGGATCAGAATCAGGGCAGACAGAAGCCCCTTGCCGGGAATATCGGTCCGTACCATCAGCCAGGCCATCAACGCCCCGAGCGGAACAGAAATGACCGTCACGATGACTCCGATGATCAATGAGTTGCGCAGCGGCACCCACAGGATCGTCTTAGTCAGGGGACTGGCAAGAAGATACTTCCAGTACCACAGCGTATAATCGCCGATCTTGGCACCGGGGATACTGCGAAGCTCCGATTTAGCGACGATAAAGGTGTTGTGAACCATCGAGATCAGCGGGATCACGATCAGCGTAAACAAGAGGATCAGTGTAATGAAAACGATAACATTAAACGGATTCCCGATCAGATTCCTGAACTGGTTCTTCAATCTTTCTTTTGTCATCGGAGGACGTTCCCATGCTCTTTTCGCCATATTTGAACCTCCTTTGCCGAAACGGCTGTTTCAGCAGATTCCGGGCATCAGCGCCCTTCCTCCCTTTCTTTTTTCAAAAGGGTGTAAACATCGTAAATGTCCGTGATCTCATAATCGGGGGCCACATCATAGCTGCCGGTGTCCTTCTGGGCCGTCAAAAAGGAATCGATCTTGAAAACACGTCCGAAGCCAGCCCGCCGCGGTCCGACCACATCACGGGAAAGCGTATCGCCGACAAAGGCACATTCGGAGGGAGCAAGATCCGCCTGCTCACAGGCGATCCGGAAAATATACGGATGCGGCTTCCTATAGCCGACGATCGAAGAAAGCGTGATCTCGTCAAAATACTGCCGGACGCCGTACTGCTTCAGCGTGGAAAAGACCTGAAAAAGGCTTCCGGTATTGCTCACGACCGCAACGTGAAGACCGAGGTCCTCCTTTAAGCCTTTCAGCATCTCCGCGGCGTGCTCGCGCAGCTTTCTGTCATACAAGGTCGTCTCCCACATATGGGCGATCTCTTCACTGATCCCGGCGAGCTTTTCTTTATCGACGGGAATGTCGCGAAAGCCCCAGTCGCACCATACCTCTGCGGGCTTAAGCTCCATCAGCGTGCGTTCCGAGTCCTTCTTATAGGCCTGGATCTGCGTACCGACGCGCTTCCACAGCTCTTCCGCTTCATAAGGGACCTTTATTCCGTGCCTGTCAAGGATCTCATACAGGGCGTAAGCGGTCGCCTTATCATTCTTCTCATCGGAATATAGATCTTCCAATGTCCCGCCCATATCAAACATGACTGCTTTAATCATCCGAGCACCTCTGAAACTGATAAGCTATTCTTTTTCGTAAACGTTTGCGTTTTGTTAGTCTGATTCTAACACGCGGCGCCTTTCTTGTCAATATTTTTGTAGGGCAAAATGTAAAATGCGTGAATTTCAAAAGTAACTTCCGTATGCGCGAGTAAATTCTACAGCACCTTGAAAATCGCCTATTTTTTGTAAGTTTAGAGGCTGTTTTTTTGGGTATTCTGTGTTAAACTATAGGAAATTCGGTAAAACAACTCGTTT
>JAZRYN010000074.1:0-11169 GCA_045600745.1 Lachnospiraceae bacterium | reverse complement strand
GAATGAAAAGAAATCTTTTTCCCTGCCAACAATCAATGAAGGGACATGGATACGACAAGGAAAACCCGTTATGAACGCCAGGGCGGGCTCCTAAATTTTACGTTTCTTCTGTTACGCGCCGGATTCGTATTTCCGGGTCGTTTATCTGTCTCATTTCGTAGATCGCTTCCAGCTCAGCGATGACGTCTTCTTTTCTGCGAACCAGCCCGGCAAAGTGGCTCACGAGCAAAAAGGGAGCCTGCAGACCCTGCAGGACGCAGATCTCTTCTTTCAGGAGCTGTGCGTTGTAAACGAAAAAGCCGTTTTTGGCCCGGGAGTAAAGCGCATCGCCGACAAAAGCGTAGCTGTGATCGATTTCCAGCCCCAGGCAGCCTTTGGCGTGACTGGAGGGCAAAGGGAAAATATGGAGGCTGCCGATATTTAAGCTGTCACGCACAAGGATTCCCCGGTGAACGTGCGCGTAGGTTTCTTTTGATAAAAAAATCGCTTTGGCCTTGAGCTTATCAATGTTTCCGGTATGGTCCCGATGAAAATGAGACAGGACGATGTTATAGCCGCCGGTATCGTCCATGCGGTTTTCTCCGCAGCCGACGTCATAAAGCCAGGTTTCGCCATCTTCCCGAATGATTCCGATTTCTGCGGAGAGCGGATCTTCCGAAGCGGCGAGATAACTGATTTTGCTGTTGATCCTTATTTCGTCCATTCGACTTCTCCTTGTCGTGCGGATCGGCGCTTGATGATAGTATAGGGGGAGATCTCCGAGCCGGCTTGTGTCACTCGTATCATATCAGCTTTTGCTGGTAGTATAGGGGGAGATCGGTTTATTGTCAATGCCGCCGCGGGGGCGCCGCGGCCGGGAGGCAGAGCGCATGACCGGCAAACGGGAAAGGCGAACGGGAAATAAGGATTGTGCTTTTCGGGCAGGAGTGATATGCTTTTTACTGGAAAAATGATCTCGTGCAGTCCATGAGGCTTGCCGGATGAAATAACAGGTCCAGCTATGAAACAAACAACCCACGATAACTCCGACCGCCTTCACTATGCCTGGGTGATCCTGGCTGCCTGCTGTCTGATGCAGAGTGCCATTCTTGGCGTTGTGCAAAATGCAAGAGGCGTTTTTTATCATGCCGTTTGTTCGGATCTGGGGCTTGAGACCTCTGCTTTTACGCTCTATTCGCTCTTTCACGGGATCGGGAGCTTCCTGAGCATGCCGTTTGCGGTGCGCTTCTTCAACAAGGTGCATCCGCGGCTCTCCCTGATCGCCGCAGCCGTGATCTTTTGCGGCTCGACCGCGCTTATGGGGGCGGCTTCGTCTCTTGCGGTGTTCTGGACACTCGGCTTCCTTCAGGGGGTCGGCGGCTCGCTGCTGGTCTTTTTTGTCTGCCCGCTGCTCATCAGCAATTGGTTCCTGAAGCACTACGGCATGGCCATGGGACTTTCTGCCGCTTTCTCCGGACTCGCGGGGGTGGTGGTCAATCCGCTTCTGTCATCGGTGATCGAGTCGGCCGGCTGGAGGACCGGATACCTTGTTCAGGGCTTGATGGCCTTTGGCCTGGCACTTCTTTCAGCGCTTCTGATTCGAGCAAGACAGCCGGAGGATATCGGGCTGCGGCGCCTTGGTGAGGAGCGGATAGAAGAGGGCGCGCCGGAGGTTAAAATGCCCGCGGAAGCCGGACAGCCAGCGCACCGGGGAAGAAGGGTGTTTTTTCTGATCATGACCTTTGCTTTCCTGGCGTCGGTGGTCAATGCCTACTGCCAGCATTTTGCCAAATACGCAGCAACTCTCGGCCTTGCCCCGGCTGTCGGCGCCGCGCTTGTGTCCTGCTCGATGGTGGGAAATATTGCCGGTAAGTTCGGAATCGGTGCGCTGAATGACAGGGTCGGGACCGTGAAGGCCCTTCTGCTTGCCATGCTCGCGCTTGCGGCCGGTTTTGCGGGAATGATCCTTGGCGCCGGAAGCGCGGTGCTCTATCCTGCCGCGGTCCTTTCCGGCATCTGCATGCCTCTCTGCTCGCTCTGCATCCCGATGCTGGCCAAGTATCTTTATTCTGCCGAGGATTACCGGCGCATATATCCGAAGGTGACCATGATGATCACCGTAGCCTCCTCTGCCGGGATCACGATCGTCAGCCTGCTGTATGAGATATGGTATTCTTACCGGCCCGTCTTTTTACTCGGTATTCTGTTCATCGCGGTCTGCGCGGCTTGTACGGCTGCCTCTGACAGAGCGGTGAGGCGTGCGGAATAGGCGGCCTGTGACTGTCTGCGCCATGGAGCCGATTTGGCTTGCAGGGGAGAAAAGAGATATGCTATGATGACGCAGAAGGAGCGCCTATGCTGATTTTAAAATATTCCATGCTTGCTCTGTTTGCTTTCTCGACGGCCATTCATTTGTATGCCTCTTTGAAGCAAAACAAGCCGCTTCGCAATATGACTAAGCCGTTCATCTTGATCGGCCTTTTTGGTTTTTATCTGGCGGCGGCAGAGCCTGCTGTACCGACCGTCCTGCTCGCGCTTGCCTTTTCCTGGCTCGGCGATATGCTGCTGATTCCGCCGGGAACGAAATGGTTTGCGGCAGGAGGTACGGCCTTCACGTTCAGCCACGGCTTTTTTGTCATCAGTTATGCGGCAGTGACGGATTTTTCGAAGCTTCCGTCCGCGCTGACCGTGCTGCTGCCCGCGATATTTGTGACGGCAGCGCTGATCGTTTTCCGCTGTCTGCGGCAGTACCTGCCGGAAAGCCTTCGCGCGGCGATGCTGCTGTATCTCGTGGTGAACGGGATGATGAACTGCTTTGCTTGGTTCCGCGCCATCTCCGGCGGCGGGGTGGCAGGCCTTGTTACGGCTGTCGGCGCACTGTTGTTTTTCGTTTCCGATTCTACGCTTTTCTTTGTCCGTTTTCACAAGGAAGGCCGGATAAGGACGCATTTTCTGGTCATGCTGACCTATTCGCTTGGAGAGTTTCTGATCGTATTAGGCCTGATGATGAAATAATGATGTTTTCTGGAGGGCGAAATGAAGCATTACCTGTATAACCCGCTTGCCAATAACGGGATAAGGCTGGACGTTCCCGGCGTTGAAATGATCGATGCGACGAAAACCGATTATGCGGCTTTTTTCGGCGGGCTTCCGGAGGAGGATGAAGTCGTGATCGTCGGCGGCGACGGTACAATCAACAACCTTGTCAATGCGATCGACTGCGAAAACCTGCACAATAAGATCTGGCTGCTCGGAAACGGCAGCGGCAACGATTTCCTGAACGATATTGAAAAAAAGCCGGGGAAAGAGGTCCTGCTGAACCCCTATCTGAAAAATCTGCCGACCGTATGGGTGAACGGGATCAAACGAAAATACATCAACAACATGGGCTTCGGGATCGATGGCTACGTCTGTGAGGAAGCGGACCGCATCAAGGCCAGAAAGCCCGGGAAAAAGGTCAATTACACGCTGATCGCGCTCAAGGGCCTGCTTTACGATTTTAAGCCGCGGCATGCGACGGTCGAGGTCGACGGCATCGTGCGGGAATTTGATAATGTCTGGCTCGCACCGGCCATGAAGGGCCGCTTTTACGGCGGAGGCATGATGATCGCGCCGGGGCAGGACAGGGCTTCGGACAAGCTGACGGTCGTGGTCTATGCCTGCCGCTCCAAGCTGAGGACCCTGCTGACCTTCCCGAAGATCTTTACGGGCAGGCATGTTGAAAAAACGGATATCACGACGGTGCTGACCGGCAATAAGATCCATGTGAGCTTTTCACGTCCCTGTGCTGCACAGATCGACGGCGATACCGTGCTGAACGTCACGGAGTACCGGGCCGAGCTGTAGGTGCAGCCGTTTACCTCTTCCTTTTCCGGCCGATCTATGATATAATTCAATTCCCTCGTCAGGGAGGAAAAACCGAAGGGGGGGTCCGCAGGATCCCGCAAAGGCAGAGCAACCGGCAAAAAATGGCGCTGTTCCTGATAACGGTGCTGTTTCGGGCGGCGCGGCTTTGGCGCCGGAAGGGGGAAAATCATGGCAGAAATTACGATTACAAATGAAAATTTTGAAGCAGAGGTCCTGAAATCGGAGATCCCGGTCCTTGTGGACTTTTGGGCGGCCTGGTGCGGCCCCTGCCGTATGCTTGCTCCGGCTGTCGCTCAGATCGCGGCAGAGTGTGAGGGCAAGGTAAAGGTGGGCAAGGTCAACGTGGACGAGCAGCCCGAGCTTGCGCAGCGCTTCGGGATCATGAGCATCCCCACGGTGCTTGTTTTCAAAAACGGAAAGAAAGCAGCGTCCTCGATCGGACTGGTCCCGAAGGATAAGCTGCTGGCGCTGCTTGAGGAGTAAGCGCCGCAGCGGCTGCCTTCTTAAACATCGAAGAGGAGTGCATGAAACTTATTGATCAATACCGCGGCCTGAGACGGGAAAATTATGTCCTGTTCTTCGGCCGCATTGTTACGAGTCTCGGTTCCATGGTCTGGCCTGTCCTGACCCTCATTCTGAATCAGAAGATGGGGATGGATGCGAGCATGATAGCGATCCTGATGACGGCATCCGGCATCGTCATGCTCCCGGCAGGCCTTTTGGGCGGAAAGCTTGCTGACCGCTGCAACAAAAAAACGATCATTATCGTCGGGGACACCGTTTCCATTATTTGCTATATCGCGTGCGGTATCGTGCCGCTCGGGATCCCCACGATCGTTCTCATTCTTGTTGCGAGCCTTTTTCAAAGCATCGAGGGCCCGTCTTATAATGCTCTTGTTGCGGACATCACACCCACAAGGAACAGGGAAAATGCCTATTCGCTGCTGTATCTCGGTACCAATATCGGCCTGGTGCTTGCGCCGACGTTAGGCGGACTCCTGTTTGAGAATTACCTCTGGCTCTGCTTCATTATCAGCGGGGTCTCGATCGGTATATCCACCCTGCTTATCTGGCGTCTGGTAAAGGACATCACGCCGCTTGTCGAGGATGGGGATGAGGCGAGCTATCAGGCGGCGCAGGAGCAGGACAGCGTCTTCCGGATCCTGAAAAAGAATCCGCAGGTCGTGCTGTTTCTGCTGGCGACGGCGCTCTATTATGCGGCATACGGCCAGTACAATTTCCTGATGCCGCTCGACATGGCGGCGGTGCATGATAACGGGGCGCTGATCTTCGGCACGGTATCGAGCCTGAACTGCCTGGTGGTGGTCATCTTCACCCCTCTGATAACCCGTGTTTTCCGTCGGGCGGGGGACACGAAGAAAATGCTGATCGGGGAGCTGCTTCTGGCGGCGGGATAAATCGTGTTCCTGCTGCTGCTCGGCTTTATTCCGGCCTATTATCTGGCGATGACGGTCTTTACCTGGGGGGAGGTCTTCTGCACGCTTGCGGAAGGACCGTACCTTTCCAAACGCATTCCGTCGAGCCACCGCGGCCGCGTGAACAGCGTGGTCAGCGTGCTGCAGTCGCTCCTGATCGGGGTGTTTAACATCACGATCGGACAGATATATGACGGTCTCGGGTCTACGCCGGCATGGCTGATCGTGCTGAGCGTGCTCGGCGCTGCAGCGGCGATCTCGGCATTCCTCATCCGCGGGGATAAACGGGCATACCCGAAGCTGTACGAGTAAGAGGGCCCCGCCACAGGCAGGGGGAAGGGGACCGCTCTGCGGATAGGCTGGCCTTCATTTTCTGCTGATCAACAATGAAAGATAAAAGCATTCCGGCAGGGGCAGTCCCTGCCGTTTTTGTTTGCCGGCAGTCCCCGCCGCCCTGCAGATATATTTCCCGCGCCGCCTTGCCGATATCCGTATGTTCGGATATAATGGATTTTGTTTAGATCGTACTTACAGGAGATCATTCGATGAAGGGATACATGTCCGCACGTGAAGCATCCTACAAATGGGGCGTTTCGGAGAGACGAGTGCATAAGCTCTGTCAGCAGGGGCGCATTCCCGGTCTGGAGCGTTTCGGCAGGTCGTGGGTCATCCCCGCGGATGCGGAAAAGCCGGAAGATCCGCGAAGAAAGCGAGGGAGCGGCGATGAACGAAAGCGATGAGCTGATCTACAGCCGCTACCTTGCGGAGCATAACGAGGACGATTTCCGTATTCTTCTGGAACGCCACAGAGAAAGCCTGACGCTGTTTCTGATGAGCTTTGTACATAACAGGGAGGATGCGGAGGAGCTCATGCTGGACGCCTATGCGGAGGCCGCCGCAGAGACGAGCTATTCAGGGAAAAGCTCCTTCAAGACGTGGCTTTTCTCCGTCGGAAAGAAAAAGGCGCTGATGCGGCTCCGTAAAAAGCGGCTTCTGTTCCTCCCGTTGGAGGAGCCGTCCGATACGGCTGGCGCCCCGCCGGAGATGGTTCTTCTCCGGGAGGAAGGCGATCGGCAGCTATATCAGGCGATGGAACAGCTGAAAGAGGAATACCGGCAGATTTTGATCCTGCTGTACTTCGAGGATATGTCGCACGAAGACGCTGCGCGTGTTATGGGCAAGAGCCGGAAGCAGATCTATAACCTTGCGCAGCGTGGCCGCAAGGCGTTAAAGGAGGAACTGGAAAGGATGGGATTTGACTATGCGGAGTACCGATGAACAGCTTAACGAGATCATGAAGCGGGCAGAGGCCGTCAAGGAGAAAAGGACGATACGGAGATCTCTGCGCATGAGAGCCCTTTCCGCTTGTCTTTGTGCCGTCCTTTTGACCGTCGTTTCCTTTTATCTTCCCCGGTTGGATCCGGCGGCGCAGGAAAGCGGTATGCAAAGATACGGGAGTCTCCTTTTGGCTGCGCCGTATATCGGGTACGTTATCGTGGGGATCCTCGCTTTCGCTCTGGGTATCTGCACCGCGCTTTTCTGCATCCGCCTAAAGGAGCTAAAGGATAAGGAGCGTGAGCGAAAATGAACGGAGAGGCGGCTCTCGACCTGCTTCGGGCGCTCGTGCTGGTATTCATCCTGCTCGGCGCTTTCCGCTTCATCGGGCTTCGGAGATTCACCGCCCGCATCGTGTTTTTTACGCTGGCCGTCGCCTGCATTCTGCTTTGCGACCTTTACTGGCTGGCGTATGATATTCTGTACCCGGAAATAAGAATGCCCTTTGCCGCCAACGAGATCGGCGAATGGGCCCTGTTCCTGCTGCTCGGCGCAGCCCTTCTTTCCGGAAAGCCGCTCCGCTTCCGTGAGGCAAAAGGGGAGCTGCTTGGCGCCGTACTGTTTTCGGCAGCCAATGCGGCGCTTTGGATCGCATGGTCGGGCGAATGGGTGCAGGATATTTTCACCGGTCTAGCTTTTGCGTATTTTCTGTGTGCGCTTGTTTATCAGATCAAAACGGAAGAGCTGTTTTCCCTCTCATACCGGCGGTTGCTCGGCCTTCTCTGCGTCCTTCTTCTCGCGGGACAGACGGCGACCTTCCTTGTGCCGGAGGAGCTTCGCCGGCCTCTTGACCGGCTGTGCTATGTTTTGCTTTTTGCTGCGGCGCTCTTCCTGCTTGCAAGAGCCATTCGGGCAATCGGAAAAGAGGCCGATCCCGCACGGGGCATCGGGGATACCTTTACCGCATTTGCCTGGGTCGTGGTCACCATGTATATGAGTGAAGGGGCCTTTCATGCGGCCGCCTATGGGCTGTCCGCCGTCTGCTTCCCGCTGATGCTTTTGGCCCTGAAAAAGGAGGTGGATGCCGTATGATCTATGCAGAAAACATCCTCCTGTGCATTGCCATCCCCTTTCTCGTTTCGCTGCTGTTTATCCGGGGAGAGACCCGTAGATACATAGCCGCATTCCTGCTCGGTATGGTGATGTGTCTTATCGCCGCCTACATCAGCGGCTTTTTAAGCCTTGTCTCCGGCATGAGCGAAAATGACACCTCGATCTTTATCTCTCCTGTTGTCGAGGAACTGATCAAGCTGCTGCCGCTCTTATTCTTTATGGTCATGTTTCAGCCTAAGGGCAATACCTTCGTTATGCTTGCGGTCTTCATCGGCGTGGGCTTTGCCACCTTCGAGAACTGCTGCTATATTCTGTCCTTCGGCGCAGGCAGTCTGCCGTATATTCTGATCCGCGGACTGGCGGTGGGGGTCATGCACATCGTCAGCATCCTTTCTCTGTCCATCTGGTTTATCATTACCAAGCAGTTAAAGGCATTTTCCTTCCCGGCAGTCGTCGGGGGCTTAAGCCTTGCCATGATCTTTCACGCCCTGTATAACCTGCTGGTATCTGAGCCGGGCGCGGCAAGGATCATCGGTTACCTCCTGCCGCTTTTTACGGCCATATGTCTGTATCCGCTGTATCGAAGGCTGATGCAGCTTTTGGAATGATCCTTCCGGCGTTTCATCTGCCCGCTGTCCTGGGAGACGGCGGGCATTTTTTTGTGATAAAGCGGGAGAAGCAGCGGGGCAAGCCGGCTTGCACCGGAAAACTTTTTCAAATTTTTACTAAAAGCAGTGAGTAAAATTCCGGAAAGCGGCAACTAAACAATGAAAGGAAGATGAAATTGGCAAAAAGGAGGTGAAGACTCGTGAAATACAAACCGGAGGAAGCCTTGTCGGAGATCCTCCGCCGAAGCGAACGGGTCACCCTGCGGCGAAAACGTCGGAGCTGCCAGAGGCTTGGCGGCATTTGCGGTGCGCTGCTTGCGGTACTGGTGCTGGGCATCACGGTCATGCCGGGGAAAAATTCCGCGACCTCGGTCAGCTCCGTGTACGGCTCGTTCCTGCTCAGCCGTGAGGCGGGCGGCTATGTTCTTATCGCGCTGATCGCCTTTGCTTTGGGCATCGCAGTGACACTGCTGTGCCTGAATCACCGAAAAAAACAAAAGGAAACGGGAGACAGACAGTCTCCTGCACCCCAGGAAAAGGAGATGATACAGAAATGAAAACAAAACGCTGGATCGCCGCTTTATTGTGTTTTTTGCTGATCGGAAGTCTGTTTTCTGTCAGCGCTATGGCCGATGATACAGGGGAGATCTATACCATCACGGTCGAGCCTGGTGAAGGAACCGGAGAATCCTTTACTGTTCAGAGCACAACGATTCTTTCCAGAGACGATAGAAGGGCCGGCAACTACGATAAGACGAGAGGCTGCTTCTATCTTGATAATGATGGTGAAGTATATTACGTTTTCCCGCAGTTTTGCTCCTTCACGGCGCCAACGGGTAAAGAGTTTGATTGCTGGAAAATCACCGATGCCAGTGCACATGTGGGTTACACATCCGAAGGAGCAGAATTTAACATGGCCGATATGGGGGATTTCACGATTACAGCCCAGTGGAAAGCCCTTCCGGAATATCCGATCACCGTTTTCGATGACGGCAATGGTACGGGCACGCCAAGTCCGGAATCCGCTTCTTCGGGCACGGAGGTGACGCTCAGCAGCATGCCGAATAAGGGCTATCGCTTTAAGGAATGGCAGAGCAATGATGTTACGGTCGTTGACGACAGATTCATCATGCCGGCAAAGTCAGTTACGATCACAGCGATGTTTGAGGCCGTTCCCTCTTATACTGTCACCTTCGAGATGAACGGCCACGGCACGGCTCCTGCCGACCAGACCGTTACGGAGGGCGGCAGGGCAGTAAGGCCCGATGATCCTGCCGAAAGCGGCTGGACGTTCGACGGCTGGTATGCCGACGCCGACGGTTCTTCGGCATTTGACTTTGATACGGTCGTCATCCTTGCCGATACCACCATCTATGCAAAGTGGAGTGAAGCTGCCCTTCAGCCGGAAACCTTTAATGTGGATGTGATGATCCAAAAACGGGTGGTGGAAGAAACCGAAGCGCGAGCGGAGAGCGAGACCTTTGAGTTTGAGATCAGCCCTTACGGAAACCCCCAAGCGGATATTTCCGATATTGAGATAAGCGGCAATAGGATCGGAACCAATGGCGCAGGCTATTATTTCGGTGAGATCGGCATTTCCGGAAGCATGGATGACCTGAATAACGCAGGCGGGCTTCTGCTGACGGAAAAAAATGACGGAGCAGAGAACTGGACGTATGATGATGCCGCCTACATCATTGAGGTCCAGCGATCTTCTGCCGGATATCAAGCGGTTCTCCGGAAATATCTCGGTCCGGGGATGGACCCGGTGAACGCGGATCTTGCCGAATTTACAAACACTTATACGAAAAAGAGCTATTCGGTCGTTTTCGACCCCAACACCGCGCACGGCGGCGACGCCTATATTGACAGCTTTTCCGGATATGAGGCCCAGACAAGGTATTACGACTGCGCGAAAGAATATGTGATGTTCAGCCCGGCAAAAGGAAATAAAGAATTTTTTGACGGAATTTATTTCGCCAAATTCGTAAACGGCGTATCCTATGCCTTCCTCGGCTGGGACGAAGACCCGAACGCGGCCGCGCCGACCTACGTACCGGGTGATGTGTTTACCGACCTTGCCGAGCCGAACGGAACGCTTACTCTCTATGCCATCTGGGCCGATCCGGTCTCTGTTACACGGATCGATGCCGAGGTCACGGCGCCTGCTGCGGGAAGCACGCCGGACGCGTCTGTTTCCGTTGCCGCGCAGCCGGACGGAGTGAATGTGGCGATAAAAGAGGGCAAGCCCGCGATTATGCTTAGATGGTTCGAATCGTCGGTCATGTCCTTTGATGAGGAAGAATGGACCATGATGGACACGGGGGGATCCTTTGAGGAAGGCCGCTATTATCTTGCCGTGGTGCAGGCGGAATTTGATGCGCCTCTGACCGAAGAGACCACGGGATTTGTCAATGGGAAGGCCACCGAGCAGGACTTTGCGCCGTTATATGATTCAGTTTTTAACAAGGAGGCGATACTTTTCCGGGTCTGGTATCTTCCGGTCCACCATTCTGTCCGCTTTGAAATGAATGGTCACGGCGAGCCGGTCGCGGCCCAGACGGTCGAGGAGGGCAGCAAGGCGATAAGGCCCGCCGACCCTGCCGCAGAGGGATGGACGTTTGGCGGCTGGTACGCAGATGCCGCATTCTCCGCGGTATTTGACTTCAATACGGCGATCACGGCAGATACCACGGTCTATGCGAAGTGGACGGAAGATCCCGCTCCGCAGCCGCCGGCTCCGGCAAAGTATACGGTCTCCTTCGAGATGAACGGCCATGGCGAGCCGGTCGCGGCAAAGACGGTCGAGGATGGCAGCAAGGCGATAAGGCCCGCCGACCCTGCCGCAGAGGGATGGACGTTTGGCGGCTGGTACGCAGATGCCGCATTCT
>JAZRYN010000073.1:0-4086 GCA_045600745.1 Lachnospiraceae bacterium | reverse complement strand
GATCATTTCCGTGACGCCCGCGAGAGGAATGAAGGTCATGCGCTCGAAAAATGAGGCGACCGGCGGATGCTTTTCAATGCGGTCCTTGGAGGAGTTGAACAGCTCGGCGGAGCCGGGCACGAAAAAGGAGAGACGGTAGCGTTTGATCCTCGGAGCATCCGGGATCGGTGCCGTGTGGCTATAGTTATCGCCGTAGTCATATTCAAGGATGCCGATGACGGACATTTCTTCGAGCAGCTCCTTAAGACGGACCGGCTCGAGATCGCGGTTCATGGGCACGAGCTCCTCAAAAGTATAGAACCTGCGGAGCTTCATACGGTTCGCGATCTTCACGTGTTCGGGAGAAAGGACCTCCTTCAGGCCCCAGTATTCGGGGTCCTCCGTCTTGACGCCGAAGGCCATGTGCTTGGCAACATCGGTGATTTTTCTGGCGAGCTTCGCGTATTCCTTATCAAAGTCCTCTTCGCCCTGAAAACGGGAAGTGATTTTTTTATTCTGTTCAGGCATGCAGGCCTCCTTAACAAGCTAAGCCGGGACGGTTCATCTAAACGGACCGTCCGTCTGCGGCAGATATCAAAGCAGGAGCTTTCTCCCCGAATTCTCCGCCGGGAGGATCGGCAGGGAACGAGAGCTATTGCACCGTAAAGGTGATCTCCACAGGGGCGGTCACGGTGGAACTGATGCAGAGCTTGGCTTCACCCTTTTCGCCGGTCGTGCGAACATAGGTGCCGGACATGCCGCCCTCGACAGCTGCGGCTGACGGGCCGATGAGTTCGATAGGCCCCTGGACGGTGAAGGAGAGCGGCGCCTGTGCATAGACCGCCACGTTGTCACATTCGTCCATCAGGCGGATGCGGACGGCGGCGCTGTCATAAGAATCGCCTTCGTTGAGGATCGTCTTGGAGGGACGCGCATCAAGATGCAGCACGTGGCTCTGCGTCTTGCAGGAGGAGGCGACCACGACGCCTCCCTTTACAGCGTCAAAGCGCCAGACCGGTGCGGCCTGTCCCCAATTGCCGACATATTTGCCGTACAGCGCGTAGGCGTCCTCATGATCCAGACGGTAGAGCAGGGATGCCCAGGCAAATTTGATTTTTTTAGAGGCGGGCAGGTGCTCCAACCCGTACCTTGAGGCAGCAAGCAGGCAGTCGCGGAGCATATTGGCTTTGGCCTTGCCGAAGCCCTCCTCTGAGCGCAGCAGCTCGCCGATCGTATCGTCCACAAGCACCGGCTCGTGCTTCAGGCCGGTGAATTCCTTCGGGAAAAATTCCTTCACAAATTTATCGTTCTTGTACAGTCTGACCGAATCCGCGTTCGTAAAGAGATAAATATCACCGATACTGCCGGCCGGATAGTCGCCGATCGCCATGCCGGAGCCGACCTCGAGTACGGGCGGATCTTCCGCCTGACTGGCATAGACGGCGGCGGCGAGCTTCGGATTACGGAAGGCGTCCATTACGCCGTGATAGCAGATTCGGTCGCCGGAGCCGAAATCCTGATGGGTCTGATAGTCGAACATGCACCATGACAGGCAGCCGGAATGCTCGGGACTTTTCAGGGCGGCGCCCTGTACCTTCGCGTGGCGGAGAGCCTGCTCCTGGCGCTTTGCCCAGGAATCGCCGCTCTTGGTCGGGAACATATGACCGTTGTTTTCCGTGACGAGCAGCGGCTTTGCGGGATCGGTCATAACGTCCTTCTTCGGCAGGACGCCGCTTTTGTCCATGCCGTCCAGAGAGAAATCATTGTAGGTATAGACATCTTCAAGCAGGCTGCTTTTCTTTAGGTAACGGACGCCGCCGGTCATGCGGCTGGGATCCAGCTCATGCGCAAGCGCATTGGTGCGGCGGTAAAAATCATCGTCATCCGGGCTTTCATTGATCCGGACGCCCCAAAGGATAACGGAGGGATGATTTCGGTTCTGCAGGATCATTTCCCGCGTATTTTCAATGGCCTGATCCTTCCAGCCTTCGTCGCCGATATACTGCCAGCCGGGGATCTCCGTGAAGACCAACAGGCCGAGGCGGTCGCATTCATCGATGAAATGAGGGCTCTGCGGATAATGAGAGGTCCGCACGGCGTTGCAGGCAAGCTCTTCCTTAAGGATGCGTGCATCCTCCCGCTGCAGCGATTCGGAGGCGGCATAGCCCATGTAAGGGAAGGACTGATGACGGTTTAGGCCGCGCAAAAAGAATTTTTTCTTGTTCAGATAGAAGCCGTCCGCCTTAAATTCGGCAGTGCGGAAGCCGAAGGTCGTGCGCACGACATCGCGCTCCCGGCTGTCGGCGTGAAGAAGCGTCGCCTCGCAGGTATACAGATACGGCTCGTAAGGGTCCCAGATCTGCGCGTCCTGGAGCGTCAGATCGAAGCGGTCGCCGGAGGCGGTCAGGGAGTAGACGTCGTCGCCGTGTGCGTCCAGGATCTTCAGCATGACGCCGTCGTGATCACCCTTTATCTTCAGATCGATGTGAGCCTTATCCAGATCGGGGGTATAAATGAAAATATCCTCGATATAATCGGCCGGCCGTACATCAAGAAAGACATCGCGGTAAATGCCGCCGTAGGTGAGATAGTCGACCATACCGCCGAAGGG
The DNA here is from genome assembly GCA_045600745.1 of Lachnospiraceae bacterium. Classification (GTDB taxonomy): domain Bacteria; phylum Bacillota; class Clostridia; order Lachnospirales; family Lachnospiraceae; genus UBA6987. The sequence goes on along the minus strand of JAZRYN010000073.1, from coordinate 1,496 downwards.
CGGGATCGCGGCATTTTCCGAGGTGTCCAGACGGACCGTGACGGTGTTTTCCTCGCCGTAACGGACAAAATTCGTGATCTCGGTACGGAAGCCCGTATAGCCGCAGCTGTGCACGGCTGCCGGACGGCCGTTGCAGTAGACGGTGGCGATATGCGCCGCGCCGTCAAACTGCAGAAAGAGGCGCTTGCCGCGCAGGTTTTCCGGGATCTCGAGCTTACGGCGGTAGCCGCAGAGCATCGAATAATCGGCGGGATCGGCATAGTGCAGACTGAGCTCCCGGACATTGTGGGGGAGGCGCACAGGCTGCGCCTTGCCTTCAAAACGCGCAAATGCGTCAGACCAGGTTTCAGAGAATTCCCAGTTATTATCGAGTCGGATCATGGAGGTCTCCTTGATGTCTGATAAAAATATTGTAGCAGGTGAAAATAGAGAATTCAAGGGCTTTGGTCGATGCGCCTTATTAAGATATTGTAAATTTTGGCGAAAACTCGGAACAGGAAAAGGCAATGCAGAAGAAATAATAAGAGGAAAAGCAGCAAGGCGATCGGCCTGGTTCGTCCGCATGTCTAAAGCGGATCAGCAAGTTTTCCGTAGGGGGTCGGATAAGAGAGGCAAAAACCGATTGACAAGGGGATAACATCATTGTATAATTCTGGATGCACTTAACGCAAGGTCCGGTTAGATCATGACGGAACAAAGCGCCTGTGCCATATAATAATAGGGATTCGGAGAAGTACTCAAGAGGCCGAAGAGGCGCCCCTGCTAAGGGTGTAGGTCGGGTGAACCGGCGCGAGGGTTCAAATCCCTCCTTCTCCGCGACGCGAAAAAGGACCGGAAGGTCCTTTTTTCGTGCCGGGAGAGTCGGACTTTGAAAGCCTGCAGCGCAGGCCTCATCATCTTGAATAGACTGCGCCAATGTAGGAAGCGCCGCTCACGGCGTTCGCTGGAATCCCTCCTTTTCCGCGACACGAAAAAGGACCGGAGGCCGTTTTAATATCAATAAGGAAGAAAGAAATGGACATATATTTAGCACTGCTTTATAATAAGCATCAAAAAATGAGTAAGGGAAAACGGGGTTGCAAGCAGATGGAAATAATCGGGAATTGGCAAAGGCGTAATATAAAAAAGATAATTGCAGCTGCGCTGTTGATACTGCTGCTGTCAGGGTGTACGAAGAATCCGCCGGTACATGAACCGGAGGAAAGGGAATCGGTAGAGCAGGAATCGACAGAACGGGTGGCGACTGAGCAGGAATCGACCTTTCCGGCGCTTACAGGAAAGGAGGAGCCGGGATTTCCCCGGGAAGAAAATGCTCTGCAGTGGAAATTAAAAGACTTTACGCATCGGTTTGTGAAGCAGTATAATACAAAAATAGAAGAATATCCGCTTATGCAGGACACCGAATGGGAACACTCTGTGATTTGCCTACGAGGAGAGCAGGATGGTCCTGTGATTTATTTTGTCTGCGGGTTGCACGGAGACGGAAGGGCAGGCAG
>JAZRYN010000072.1:0-4318 GCA_045600745.1 Lachnospiraceae bacterium | reverse complement strand
TGTTGACGCTGCCAATGTGGACGAAGTCATGATGGGCTGCACCCTCGCCGCCGGTCTGGGTCAGAACCCCGCCCGTCAGGCCGCCGTCAAGGCCGGCGTGCCCGTCGCGGTTCCCGCCTATACCGTCAGCATGGTCTGCGGCAGCGGCCTGAAGGCCATTATCGAAGCCAGCCGCGCCATCGCCGCGGGCGACGCGGAGATCATCGTCGCCGGCGGCATGGAGAATATGTCCGCCGCGCCCTATGCCCTCCCCGATATGCGCTACGGCAAGAAGATGGACGTTGCGCAGGCGAATACCGGCCTCGTGGACACCATGGTGAAGGACGGCCTGTGGGATGCGTTCAACAATTACCACATGGGCACCACGGCCGAGAACATCTGCGACTACTGGGGCATCACCCGTGAAGAGCTGGATGCGTTCGGCCTTGCTTCTCAGCAGAAGACCGAAGCTGCTCAGAACTCCGGTCGTTTTGACGATGAGATCGTTCCGGTCCCGGTCAAGGTCAAGAAGCAGATCGTTGAATTCAAGCGCGACGAATTCCCGCGCGCCGGCACAACTGCCGAAGCGCTTGCCAAGCTGCGCGGCGCTTTCCCGGCCGGTCCCGAGGGCGTGGAAGATGAGATCGTCGATACCTTCAAGCCCACCGAGGTCCATGAAGCGGATACCCGCAAGCATGTTCAGCGTGTGACCGCCGGTCAGGCCTCCGGCATCAATGACGGCGCTGCCGCCATCGTGCTGGCCTCCGGCGAAGCGGTCAAGAAATACGGCTTAAAGCCCATGGCTAAGCTGATCGGCTACGGCCAGGGCGGTGTTGACCCGAAGATCATGGGCGTTGGTCCGGTCCCGGCTTCCCGTCAGGCCATGGAGAAGGCCGGCGTGACCATCGATGATATCGATCTGGTCGAAGCCAACGAAGCCTTTGCGGCCCAGTCCATCGCTGTTGCCCGTGAGCTTCACTTCGATATGAGCAAGGTCAATGTGAACGGCGGCGCGATCGCCATCGGTCACCCCGTCGGAGCTTCCGGCGCCCGTATCATCGTTACGCTGCTGCATGAGATGCAGAAGAGGGACGAAGCCAAAAAAGGCCTTGCTACCCTTTGCATCGGCGGCGGCCAGGGCGTTGCCACCGTTTGGGAAAAGTGCTGATCATTTGACAGCATCTGGAAACGGGGGACGGTGTAAACCGTCCTCTGTTTTTGGATAAGAGGAGCCGTATGAAACAAGAGATAAAGCGCCTTTTGACCATTATTTTCGGCAATTTGCTGATGGCCGCCGGCTCGGCGCTGTTTGTGGTGCCGGCAGGCTTTATTACCGGCGGCGTCACCGGACTTGCTCTGCTTTTGAGCCGGCTCGTACCGCTGCCCGTTTCGACATTGATCTCGCTGCTGTCCGTATGCTTCCTGTTGTTCGGTCTGATCACACTCGGAAAATCATTTGCGATCCATTCGCTGACCTGCGTGATCCTCTATCCTTTGTTTTATCAGCTTTTTACCATGCTGAACGAGAAGGTCGGGATGTTTACGGAAAATCCTGCCTTAAATACCGCCTGCGCGATCCTTTGCTACGGCGTCGGCATCGGCCTTATTATGCGGGAGGGAGCGGCTTCCGGCGCACTTGATACGATCGCCGTTCTGCTCAACCGGAAGGCAGGCGTCAGCATGTCCGTTTCCTTAAATGTGATCGAATACATGACGCTTCTGCCGCAGGTCTTTTACACGGGCAAGGAAAATGTTCTGTGCGGGATCCTGATCATTATCGGCTACACCCTGCTTGTGGACTCGGTGATCGCCCGCGGCAAATCCATGATTCAGATCGAGGTCATCAGCAAGGAATATGAGAAGATCAACCAGCTGATCCTGAAACGCTTTGACCGCGGAACGACGTTGATCCACATCGAGGGCGGCTATAAGCGCGGAGAGAGCTATGAGCTGCAGACGGTCGTCCGTCCCCGGGAATTCTTTGCCATCAAGCAGGCGGTGCTGGAGATCGATCCCTCGGCCTTTGTCATCGTCGGCAATGTTTCCGAGGTGAGCGGAAGAGGCTTCACGGAGCCGCGCCGCAAGCTGTGAAGGCAGCCCTGATCTTACGCGTCTTAATTTACCGGAAAAGCTATGGGGTCCCCGTAGCTTTTTCTTTAAGGGGAAAAAGAGAAGAAGAGAAAGATTCGGAGGCCTGCACGAATATCTTGAAATCTCCGCGGAAATGGGGTAAAATAGATCCATAAAGCATATGAAGGAGGTGAGTCTATGCCAAGCTATATCTGGCTCATCATTATGGCTGTGATGATCGTGGCCGAGGTATCGACATCCGGCCTGCTCGTATCCATCTGGTTCGCTGTCGGGGCGCTGGTCGCTTATGCGGCAGCGGTGCTTAAGGCGAGTGCGGCGGTGCAGGTGATGGTATTTGTTCTGGTATCTGTCACGCTGCTGCTTCTGACCAGACCGCTGGCAATGAAGCTCATCAACAAACGTGCGGCAAAGACCAATAAGGATGCGATCCCCGGCCGTACCGCGATCGTAACGGAGGAGATCAACAACCTCGCGGCCACAGGCAGCGTGACGCTGGACGGACTGCCCTGGACCGCGCGTGCCGAAAAGGAAGAGGATATCATTCCTGTCGGAGAGGAAGTCGTCATCGACAAGATCGAAGGCGTCAAATGTATTGTGAAGAGAAAATAGGAGGACCTACATGAACTTGCTTGTTGCTTCTGCATTTGCCGACAATATCGTGAAAAGCATCGTTATTGTCGTACTGGTGCTGATCGTTCTGGCGATCATCGTTTCCTGCATCAAGATCGTACCGCAGGCTCAGGCCTTCGTCATCGAACGCCTTGGCGCCTATGTGGGCACATGGAGCGTCGGACTGCATTTCCTGACGCCCTTCTTCGAGCGGGTGGCCCGCCGCGTCAACCTGAAGGAACAGGTCATCGATTTCAAGCCGCAGCCTGTTATCACGAAGGATAATGTCACCATGCAGATCGATACCGTCGTCTTCTTCCAGATCACGGACCCGAAGCTCTATGCCTACGGCGTGGAGAATCCGCTGATGGCGATCGAGAACCTGACGGCAACGACGCTTCGTAACATTATCGGTGAGCTTGAACTCGACCAGACCCTTACCAGCCGTGAGATCATCAACACTAAGATGCGCACGCAGCTAGATGTGGCGACCGACCCCTGGGGCATCAAGGTCAACCGCGTTGAGCTGAAGAACATCATCCCTCCCCGTGAGATCCAGGATTCCATGGAGAAGCAGATGAAGGCGGAGCGCGAGCGCCGTGAGAAGATCCTGCAGGCAGAAGGCGAAAAGAAGTCCACCATTCTGGTTGCCGAAGGCAACAAGGAAAAAGCCATTCTGGATGCGGAGGCGGAAAAGCAGGCAGCCATACTTCGTGCGGAAGCCAAGCGCGAAGCCATGATCCGCGAAGCCGAAGGCCAGGCCGAGGCCATTCTCAAGGTCCAGCAGGCCAATGCCGAAGGCATCCGTCTGATCAAGGACGCCGGTGCGGATAATGCGGTTCTTCAGATCAAGTCTCTCGAAGCCTTTGCCAAGGCGGCAGACGGACAGGCCACCAAGATCATCATTCCGAGCGAGATCCAGGGCTTAGCCGGAACGCTGGCCGCGCTGAAGGAGACGGTCGCGAAATAGGGCAGGGCGTGCTCCGACGGTTGCCGGTAAGTGCTGCCCGTACCCTTAAGCGGCAGCGCATATGAATTCGTTTCGACAAAAGGTGTGATCCCGGAAACAGGACCACGCCTTTTTTGCGGAAGAAAAAAGAAAAAGTCCAAAGCAAGTCCCACCATTGCGGTAGAAAAGCTATGGCGGCGGCAAAAAAGATGTTGGCTTTTTTCCGTGCCTGTGCTACAATACTCCCGATATGCCCTGACGGGTCTTTTTCCTGTGGGCATAAGCCAAATGAATGAGCCCCACAGGGTTTAAGGAGGAATTATTGACATGAGCGTTTCCGTAGAAAGACTGGAACACAACCTGGCCAAGCTGACGATCGAGATCCCGGCGGAGGAAGTCGCCGCAGCCGAAGAACGAGCGTATCAGAAAAACCGCAGCAAGATCAGTATCCCCGGCTTTCGTAAAGGCAAGGCCCCGAAGAAGATGATCGAAAACCTGTACGGCGCCGACGTCTTCATGGAAGACGTCGTTGACGATATCCTGCCTGACGCCTATGAGGCTGCCTGCAAGGAATCCGGACTGGAGATCATGTCCCGCCCCGAGATCGACTACAAGCAGGTCGAGCATGGTAAGGCTCTCATTGTTGACGCCGTGGTAGCGGTGAAGCCCGAAGTCAAGCTGGGCGAGTAC
>JAZRYN010000071.1:0-2867 GCA_045600745.1 Lachnospiraceae bacterium | reverse complement strand
CAAATGAAGGAAGCCAACAAGAAAAAAGAGGAGCAGATAAAGGAGCTTCAGGAATTCATTCAGCGCTTCTCCGCCAATGCTTCCAAGTCCAAGCAGGCGACCTCCCGCAAGCGTGCGCTGGAAAAGATCCAGTTGGATGATATCCGTCCGTCCAGCCGCAAATATCCCTATATCGATTTTCGTCCCGACCGCGCCATCGGCAACGAGGTGTTAGAGGTCAGTCATCTGAGCAAGACCGTCCAGGGCGTCAAGGTGCTTGATGACATCAGCTTTGTGCTAAGGCATGATGACAAGGTCGCCTTTGTCGGCTCCGACGAGTTAGCCAAGACCGTCCTCTTCCAGATCCTCACGGGAGAGATCGAGCCTGACAGCGGTTCCTTTAAGTGGGGCGTCACCACCAGCCGTGCTTATTTCCCGAAGGACAGCTCCGAGGAATTTAAGGCTGACCTGACGATCACCGAGTGGCTGACCGGCTATTCCCCGGTCAAGGATATGACCTATGTTCGGGGCTTTCTCGGCCGTATGCTTTTTGCCGGTGACGACGGCGTGAAGAAGCTGACCGTTCTTTCCGGCGGCGAGCGCGTGCGCTGCATGTTCAGCAAAATGATGATCGGCGGCGCCAATGTCCTGATCTTCGATGAGCCGACCAACCACCTTGATATGGAATCGATCACCGCCCTCAACAACGGCATGATCAAATTCCCCGGTGTAATACTATTTTCCTCCCGTGACCACCAGATCGTCCAGACAACGGCAAACCGCATCATTGAGATCGTACAGGGAAAGATCATTGACAAGATCACGACCTATGACGAATATCTGGCCGATGACGTCATGGCGATGAAGCGTATGGTCTACACCGCGGGCACCGAAGACTGATTCGTTTAAGGAAACAGATATGTATCAAGACCCGGAAGAAAAACTGTACGATATCCTTTTATTTGATCTTGACGGGACCTTGTCCGACTCGGGGCCCGGCATTATGCATTCCGTCCGCTATGCGCTCGCAAAGTTCGGCATCACCGGAGAAAGTGACGACGCGCTCAGGCGCTTCGTCGGGCCGCCCATGATCGGATCCTTTATGCGCTATTACGGTTTTGACCGGGAGAAGGCGGTGCAGGCCCTCGCTTATTACCGTGAGGATTATCTTGCCGGAGCGATCTACATGAATACACCGTATGAGGGTATGGAGGATACGCTTCGTCAGCTGACAGCGAAAGGAAAGGTGCTGGCGGTCGCGACCGGGAAGCCTACCGTCATGGCCGAGGACGTGCTGCACCACTTCGGTTGGAGGAAATATTTCCGTTTCATTGCCGGAGCGACCCTGGATGAATCCCGTTCAGAGAAGAAAGATATCATTGAACATGCTTTTGCCGAGCTCGGCATTCGTGACAAAAGCCGCGTCCTCATGGTCGGTGACCGCGATAATGACGTAAACGGCGCACGGCTTGCCGGAATCGACTGCTGCGGCGTTCTCTACGGCTACGGCAGCCGCAGCGAGCTTAAAGCCGCAGGGGCAAGGTACCTCATCACCGAGCCGAAAGAACTGCTGAACATCGTGTAAGAGTTTTTTATCGTTTTTCGATAAATTTTGCTTGACATTCGATAACCAGCTGTGTTACACTGCCTCCTGACCGGAGCAATGCTGCTTCAAAAGCAGCGATCCGGCGGGAGGCTTTTTATGAACTGGAATCAAGATAAAAGCATCGTGCTTTCCTTCATCTGCATCGGCATTTTCGCGCTCCTCCTGCTTCTCAGCGACACGGCAGCGCTCATCCTCCTTGTCCGTCAGCTTGCGGAAACGCTTCCGCCTCTGCCGGAGACCTACCGTTCTTTTCTTTCGGCCAAGCGGATGACTCTCCTTTGTGTCTTCTGGCTGCTTTTCAGCATTCCCGCCTGGGCCGCTCTCGGCCAGCTGCGCTTGATCCTTGTCTGTTTCAGGAAGAACCGGGTCTTTGAGGCCGCTACCGTGCGCCACATGCGCATGGCGTCCTGGTGCTGCGTGGGCGCAGCTCTCATCTGCCTCGCCGCCGTTTTCGTCTTTCCGACCATGTTTATTCCTGCGCTTGCCGCCGCCTTTATGGCGCTTATCGTCCGGATCGTGAAGAACAGCTTCGAAGCCGCCATCCGCATGAAGGATGAGCTCGATCTGACCATTTAGGAGGCTGTGATGGAAATAATTGTCAATCTCGACGTCATGATGGCGAAACGCAAAATTTCCTCCGGCGAGCTGGCCGAGCGGATCGGGATCACCCCGGCCAATCTGTCGATCCTGAAAAACGGCAAGGCCAAAGCGATCCGCTTTTCGACGCTGACCGCGCTCTGCCGCGAGCTGAACTGCCAGCCCGGCGATATTCTGGAATACCGAGAATAGTCCCGGCACGCAGGCCGCAAAGCTTATCGCTCTGCCCGCGTATGCGGGAACGTACGGAAAGGAGATATCCCATGAACGAAGCTGTCAATATCCCCGAAACCGCCCCCGGAAGACCGGAGGCTCAGTTTTCCCCCGAAACCGCCCCGGAAAAGCCGGAGTATCCTCCCTTTTCCGCAGGCACGGCTGAGATCGCTTTCTCGTTTTTGTCTTTTATCGCCGCCTACTTCTACGTGCTTCTTTTATTTAACGACCTTGGTCTGCCGGACAGTGCAGGCCCCTTCTGGCACGTACTGCCGGTAGCGCTCTTTTCCGCTGCCGCTGTATTCTTCTTTAACCGCGGAAAAAAGGCAAGTGCGGAGTCCCTGTTCTGGTTCGTCTGCTTTCTCCTGCTGGTCGCCGCATTCACCTTCCGTTTTAACGGCGTCTGGGATAAGGGCCAGCTTTTCCTGCTCATTCACGCCTGTCTGTTCTGGTGGGTGCTTTCCCGCAGCGG
>JAZRYN010000070.1:0-6072 GCA_045600745.1 Lachnospiraceae bacterium | reverse complement strand
CCTTCTCCGCCACTTTCCGCTTCCTTCCTTGCCGCTTCCGGGCTTTCCGAGCGGATAAAACGGATCCCGGATATTTGCTCCGGGGCATTCCAGGCATAACCGTCATCGGTACGGACGGCGTAGTAGACCGCCTCGACCTTGCTGAGATCGGCTTCTTCGATCTGAAGGGGGAGCTCTTCCGCCTCCTGCCTGTTCCGCTCGGCAAGCGGCAGAAGGATAAGCGGGGCAAGGAAAAAGATGAGGGCAAGGACAAGCGTCCAGTTCCTGTATTTCTTTTCACCGGCAATGTGTTTGAAGGTAAAAGCGAAAACCAAGGACAAGCCTTTCATTTGACTGCCTCCTTTCCCCGTGACAGACGAAGGATCTGCAGAAATCCGAGCCGTTTTCCCTTGTAAATGATCAGGCTGGCATAGACCTTCGCGGCAAGAAGCAGCAGAAGAACGATGAAAACGAGCTGGACGGCCCAGCCCACCAGGACGGGCAGGATGCCGACCTGCCCGAACATATAAAGAGTCGGCGCGGTAAACATGGAAATAACCGGAAGGATGCAGAAGACGGCCTGCGAGCCACCGGAACTCTGTCCGATGGCGTTTGAAACGATAGAAACCATGTAGCCAAGCATGATCAGCATCATACAAAGGCTCATGGCTCCGCTGCTCTCCTCGAGACTCGAGCAGCCGGCGCCGCAGAGTCCGCTGAGGATGCCGAAGGCGAGGAAGCCGAGCAGCGAGGTGATGACCAGTATGACAATGACGTCCGGCCTGAGATCGATCTGCAGGAAGCTGTGAATGAAGTCCTCGGCTGCGGAGGTATCCGTGAACAGAGCGAAGAGCCTGCGGGAGAGCAGGACGCCGCCGATCAGGACGACGTAATAGAGGAGCGTATAAGCAAGCGCCGCCAGCACCTTGCCGAGCAGCAGGGCGCCGGGTTCTATGGAGACCATCAGCAGATCCACAAGCTTAGATGTCTTTTCCTCAACGACGGAGCGGATAACAAAGCTTATGGACAGAATGCAGATCATCATGAGCAGTATCGAATAACCGAGCTGGGTCGTGTAGCCGCCCTGATCAAAGCGGTCTTCTTCGGCTTCCTCATCCGGGACGATCTCGTCATTCCTCTCCGCAGGGGAGAGGGCAGGCGCCTCTTGATCGGAATAAGACTCCGTAAAGGCGGAGGCCTCCTGCGCGCCGGTCAAGGCAGCGATCTCTTTTTGGGAAAAACCGGCTTCTTCGAGGACCAGTCCGGATAAATAGCCGGAGATAAGCTGGGCGATCGTGCCGCTCGCGGCAAGATCGCCGGAAAGATCCTCTACACGGAGCTTCCCGTTCGCTTCCGTGACAATGCGGAAGGCGAGGAGGTCACTGTCAGGTTCCTGTCCGTCATCTTCTATAACGGAAAATTTTCCTGCTCCGGCGTCTTCAAGATAATCGGACAGGCCGGAAAGGGAAAAATGTGACTGATTGTCAAGGTAGATCTCGGCAGTGCCCTCATCCGGGGCCTTGACGGCATCCCCATTTATCAGAGACAGCATCGGAACGGAAATCAGGGCGATCACCAGCATGATGATCAGCGACCGGATATTGGCCTTTGATTTCAGCAGCTGTTCGAGCGTGAAGCGAAAGACCTTACCGGTTCCGGCAAAGGCGTTATGCTTCATGGATATGCTCCTCCCCGACCTTTTCGACAAAGATCTCGTGAAGAGTCGGCTCCCGCAGATCATAGGTGATGAGGGGGGCGCCGGCTTCAATGAGCGTCTTCAGCAGCGCCCCTGCCTGTTCCTGCCCGCTGACCTTCAGCTCATATTCATTTTCCTTTTCGGAAAGGATCTCGATACCGGCGGCGCGAATGTAGGCGGAAACGTCGGCTTCGCATTTCAGATGCAGATGCACGCGGCCGTAGCTTTTCTTAATGCTGTTGAGATTCCCCTGCAGAACGGTATGAGAGCGGTCCAAAATGGTGATGTCCGTGCAGAATTCTTCTACGGTAGCCATTTGATGAGAGGACATGATGAGATATTTCCCTTTGGCGATCTCATCGCGGATAACGTCACGGATCAAGTCCGTATTGACCGGGTCAAGGCCGGAAAGCGGCTCGTCGAGCACGATCAGCTCAGGGTCGGAAAGCAGCGCCGTCATGAACTGGATCTTCTGTTGGTTGCCCTTGGAGAGCTGTTCGGCGAGCTTCGGTTTCTCTTTCCGGGGACCGCCCAGGGGAAAAGAGGACTTTCGCTGCCCGAGCATGGGCGATGAGGCGGAATAGGCGGCCGGATAGAGGTATTCGGTGACGTCAAGGCGTTTTGCCAGAGAACGGATGCGGGTCTTTGCCTCCTCTCGGGAGACTCCGCGCAGCGTGGCAAAATAGACGAGCTGATCCATCAGCCCGTATTTGGGATAAAGGCCGCGCTCTTCGGCCAGATAGCCGATATTGCAGGAGGCGGTGGTCAGCGGCTCGAAGTTCCAGAGGACTTCGCCGCCGTCCTTGGCTAACATGCCGAGCATCATGCGGATGGAGGTCGTTTTGCCGGCCCCGTTAGTGCCGAGCAGAGCATAAACACCGGGCCGGTCCATGGTAAAGCTCAGATCCTCCACTACGGTATTGGCGGCGTACTTTTTGTGCAGATGAGAAACAGTCAGACTCATGGATTAGTCTCGCTTTCGTTTTTTTTCGGCAGCTTATGACTGAAAATATCATAGGTCAGCAGCAGAGCGCTGCCGATCAGGGCGCCGCCGAGGATATCCGTCAGCCAGTGCAGGCCGCAAAGGAGCCGGAAGAGAATGATCAAAAGGGTAAGGATCTGACAGATCAGGACGACCGCCGTGCGCAGCTTTTTATCGGAAAGGCGCCGCTTGAACTGAAGCGCCGCCGATCCGAAAACGGTGATCCCGAGCAGCGTGTGAGACGAGGGGAAGGAAGCGGCAAGCTCTCCGTCCTCGAGGACAGGACGGAAGTTGATGATGAATTTCAGGAAAAACAGATAGAGGATAAAGATCGCGGCATACAGGCCGGCCAAAAGGTAGAGGTCCGTATCGACGGCAACGAAGCTTTTTCTCTTTATTAACTGCAGCAGGCCGAGAAAGGCGAAAAACAGGACCGTGGCGATCGCGATGCCGCCGATGCCGTTGGACAGATCGGTAAGCAGAGGATGCTGCCCGACCAGATCAAAGAAGCCGCTGTTGAGTCCGGCAAGGCCGACGGCAGCTGCGGCAGGCCCTGCCGGTTCTACGTCAGTAGTCTTTAAGAGAAGAATCAGCAGCAGAAAAAGCCCGTACAGGACAGCCGCCGCAATGGTTTTTTTTGTCTCATTTTGCATGGGATACCTCCTGAATGCATGATACTTCATTCTATCATGGATCAATGCTGATAGCAAGAAAAGAAAAGCCGGAGACCGGGAAAAGAGCAGTCGGAAGACAGCAAGAAGGCCGGGCAGTTCGGCAGGAAAAGAGGCACGGAGGGCCGAATGGCCCGGCCGAGGAAGCCCGAGCCGCGGAAGCAGGGGATAAGTCAAAGGGTATCGTAAAAGAAAGGAAATCGTACAGGCGGTAGGGGCCCCGGTCAGAATTCGATGCCCTTACGGCCCTGAACGCCCTTGTCAAAGGGATGACGGAGCTTACGCATCTCCGTGATATAATCGGCTGCCTCACAAAGCGCCCTTGACGGGTCGCGTCCGGTCAGGACAAGTTCAAGCCCTTCGGGACGGCAGGCGATAAAGTCAAGCAGCTCCTGCTCCGGCACGATCCCGCAGTTTACGGCGGAAATGACCTCGTCAAGCACCAGCAGACCGTATCCGTCATGAGAACGTTTTTCCGCGCTTAGGAGCAGTCCGGTATAGGCCGCCTTCGCCCGGGAAAGCTCCTCCTCGTCCATGGTCCAGACAAAGCCGAAGGGCTCCCTTACGGCAAGGGCGTCGATGCCCGGCGTCTCCTGCAGGACGCGGATCTCCGAGGAAGAGCCGTCCTTGAGAAACTGGACGAAAAGCACCTTCAGCCCGGCGCCCCTTGCCCGCACGGACAAGCCGACTGCCGCTGTGGTCTTTCCTTTTCCGTCGCCGCAATAGATGTGAACAAGACCTCTCATAATACCTCCGTAAAGAGTGATAGTATTGAGTTTTCATTATAAAAGGAGAGGGGAGGCTTGTCAAATATGACGGGGCTTCCGAACGCTTATGTGATCGTATGTGATCGGAACAGGAAAAGCCGAACAGGAGGCCAAGGAGGAGCAGGAGCCCCGATACAAGAAGAAAAACTGGACGGAGCAGCCAAAGCATGCTATGCTATGGGAGGAATGAGAACCTTACGATTCAAAGAACTGCTGGGAGGATCAAGGACCGTGGTCATGCTGGGCATGTGCAAAAATGCCGGCAAGACGACGGCTCTTTGCCGTCTGATCCGTGAATTTTCCCTTTCGGATGACGCGCCGCTTGCCCTGACCAGCATCGGACGCGACGGAGAGATCAGGGATCTGGTCACCGGTACGGAAAAGCCGCCCATTTACCTGTACGAGGGGATGCTTGCGGCGACCGCGCGGGAGCTTCTTCCGCTGTCCGATGTTTCCCGTGAGATCCTTGCGACGACGGGCCTGTATACCAGCCTCGGCGAGGTGGTGCTCTTTCGCGCAAGAAGCGACGGCTTCGTGCAGCTTGCAGGCCCCGGGATCGTCGAACAGCTGAAACAGCTGAGCGATATGTTTTATGGATTCGGTGCGGGACGCATTCTGATCGATGGAGCGTTAAGCCGCAGAAGTCCCGCGGCGGCAGCGTCCGGCGGAGCGGTGGTGCTTTCGAGCGGGGCGTCGCTTGACCGTGATATGGATACCGTGATCGCGGAAACAGCCTTTGCCGCGGAGCTTCTGTGTCTGAGGGAGATGACGGCGCCGGAAGCGGCGGAGACGCATTTTACCCTGCTTCGCGCAGGCGGAGAGCAGGAAGGGCTTGAACAGCTAAGCGGTCTTGTCCGCGGGGAGGAAAAGGAGATACTGGCCGTAAACGGTGCGTTTACGGAGTCGCAGGCGAGACAGCTGCTGCTTGCTCCCGCAAAGAAGGACGGCCTGACCATTCTTGCCCGGGATGCTTCCTGCCTGATGCTGCGGCGCGCGACCTACCGGGCGCTGACTGACCGCGGCGCAGGCTTTGCTCTCCGTCAGAAGACGAAGCTCGCGGCAGTGACGGTCAATCCGGTTTCGTCGGGCGGCTGGAGCTTTCCCGGGGATGAATTCAGAAAGCGAATGCAGGCGGCGGTGAATGTGCCGGTGTTGAATGTGCTTGAGGAGGAAGGCGATGAACGGGCTGACATTTGAGCAAATGGAGGAGCTGGGCTTTCACGCGGTACGCGGATGGCTTGAGCCTGCCTCGCCTTACGGGGCAAAACGGCTGCGGGAGGAGGGCTTTTACGGCCCGGAACGCCGGGAGGAGCTGGAACGGGAGCTTGATAACGTCGGAACGCTCCGGGACGCGCTTGACGAAAAGGAGCCGGAGCTGCAGCGCCTTAAGACGCTCCTGGGCGGGCTTAAGGAGATCCGCGGAACGCTCGATGCCTGTGAGGAAAGACCGCTTTCCGAAGCGGAGCTTTTCGACCTTACGGCTTTCTGCCTTCGCATCAGGATGCTGACGGAGCTTACGGCGCCGTCAGACATATTCTGCCGCTTGAAGGGAATGACCTTTCGGCCGGTCGATGAGGTGCTTTCCGTGCTTCATCCGGAAGAAAGCGGGCACGTCAGCTTTTATATTGAGGACGGACGAACGCCGGAGCTTAAGGCGGCGCGTGAAGAAAAGAGGGCGCTTGAACAGCGTCTCCGCGCGGAAAAGACCGGACAGGAGGAGCTGCTGCGGCAGCGGCAGGAGGCGGTCCGCAGAGAGGAAACGGCGTTAGCGGCGATCTACCGGAGCATGAGCGAGGCGCTTCTTCCTTTTATTTCCCTTCTTCGGGAGGCTGCGGAGGGCGCCGGGCATCTCGACGCGCTTCTTGCCAAGGCGGAGCTTGCGGCGCGTTTTCGCTGCAGCAGACCGCTTATCGGAAGCCGTTATTTGCGCCTCGTGGACGCGGTGCATCCTCAGATCGAGGCGGCGCTGAAAAAAAG
>JAZRYN010000069.1:0-3434 GCA_045600745.1 Lachnospiraceae bacterium | reverse complement strand
ATTTGGAGCGGAAGCTCAACGATCGTATACTTGATTTAATGCGATAACTGAGTATAATGAAAACAAACACACTGTTCAAAAACGAATCGAAAGGGAGAATGAGCGGAAATGACTAAAAACGATATTGCCGTAAAGATAAATGAGCTGTTTAACAGCTTGCAGGGAAACGTTCTCAGCGAAAAGGACAAGATAAAAAAGAAATACGCAGGTCTTACGATGTTTGACGCTCCTCTTATCGGCATCGGAAGCGCGGACGACAGACTGTTCGGCGAATACAAAAAAGCGGGCGTTATCGGCCCGTGGCATATGAGCCCTGACGAATGGCTTCCCGGAGCAAGAACTGTGATCTCGCTGTTTTTCCCGATCTCCGAAGAAATACGCGAAAGCAACCGCACCGAGAAAAGCATAGGCTCACAGCAATGGGCGTACGCCAGGATCGACGGTCAGGCATACATAGGAAGGTTCATGGCGCAGCTCAAAAAAGAGCTTGAAGAAGAGGGGATAAAGGCATGCGTTCCCGCGATCGACGAGAGATTCGAGGCGGTCAAAGCGGGCAAGGGCATCGAGGGTTATGCGGAGATCGACAAAAAGACCTACGGCAGCCGCTGGTCGGAAAGACACGCAGCTTACGTCTGCTCCCTCGGCAGCTTCGGTCTGACCAAGGGACTGATCACGGAAAAGGGTATCGCGGGGAGATTTGCGAGCATCATAGTAGATGCATATCTGGAGCCCGACCTGAGGAAGTATAAGGGAATATACGACTACTGCATCAACTGCGGAGCCTGCGCGAAGCGCTGCCCGGTGAATGCGATAGACCTCAAAACGGGGAAAGACCATAATATATGTCATAAGAACGTAATAAAATCCGGTGTTATCCGTTATCCGCGATATGGCTGCGGCCTTTGCCAGACCGCCGTGCCCTGCGAGTTCGAAAGACCGATAATTGCAAAGTAATATCAGAAACCGTCACCCCGAAGCGTGAGCCTCGGAGTGACGTTTATCCGGTTTTTCGGGCAAATCTTTGTCTTCTTCATATCAGTGTTTAGTATCAGATGACACGCAAGGGCAGATCGCATTTACGCTCCATCTGATAAAACAAAAAATCTCATATGCTTGAAATACCAACGGAAATGTACTATCATGTATAATAGAATGCTATAAATAAGGGAGCCGGTAATTCCATGAAATAATTCATAAATTCAGCAGATAATGTCGAGCGGGAAATGATACAGGGTCTTGAGCTTGGCGAGGATGAAATGGAATTCGGCATCGGGATCCCGGCACGACCTCATTTACGTATTTACTTGACATTCACTGCTGCCGCAAATTATTGCAGAAATTATTCATATTTATGAAAGGTCTGAGCAAATGAAAAAAACTGTATGCCTGCTGCTGTGCATTATGATGATATTCGGTGCGATCATCCTGCCTGCGGCCGCAGCCGAGCCTGCAAAAAGCCAGCTCACGTTAGACGATCTGAAAGGCGAAACCTTCGGCGTGATCACCGGAATGTCCACCGACATGATATATGCCGAATATATTCCCGAGGCACAGCTAAACTATTTTAACACCACAGCCGACACGATAAACGCCGTGAAGAGCGGTCAGATAGCCGGTTTTCTGGATGACGAGCCTGTGGCCAAATATCTCGTTGCCCACACGGACGGGCTTGAATATATCGATGAGATCGTCGGCGAACCGATCGACACGGCGTTTTTCGTGGGCAAGACGGAGCTCGACCGGAAGCTTTTAGGTGAGCTCAACGAGTTCATTCTTAAGCTCAAGTCCGACGGTACCATAGACGAGATCTTTGATCTCTGGTACGGCACCGACGAGGAAAATCAGCATCTGACCATTCCCACAGAGGGCATTAACGGCACGGTAAGGGTCGCGACCTACGGTCAGAGCGCTCCCGTCGTCATGTACAAGGACGGCGAGCTGTGCGGTGTTGAGATAGATATCCTGTGCCGCTTTGCAAACGAGTACGGATACGCTCTTGAGTTTGACGACATGGACTTCGGCGCGATAATAAATGCCGTAAACTCGGGACGCTGCAACATAGGCAGCGGCTTTTTCTCCGTGACCGAGGAGCGCAAGCAGTCCGTCACCTTCACAGAGCCCTATTATTATGCGGGCTGTTTGATGGTAGTAGCGGCAGAGGAGACGCAGGAGGGCAGCTTCATTGCCGGACTCAAGGAAAGCTTCCATAAGACCTTCATCAAGGAAGACCGCTGGAAGCTCATAGTCGAGGGCATTGAAACGACGCTCATCATCTCCGTCTGCGCGGCGGTGCTCGGAACCGTTTTAGGCTTCGGACTCTGTCTGCTCCGCAGGATGAAAAATAAGTTCGTCCACGCTCTTACCACCGTCTATATACGGATATTGCAGGGCACTCCGCTTCTGGTGCTGCTGATGATCCTGTACTACATAGTATTTGCAAAGTCCGGCACAAGCGGTGTGTTCGTCGCGGTCATTGCCTTTGCGATGAACTTTGCCGCCTACACCTGCGAGATGTTCCGCACGGGTATCGACGGAGTTGATATCGGTCAGACCGAGGCGGCATACGCCATCGGCTTTACCAGATCCCAGACCTTTTTCAAGATCATTCTTCCTCAGGCTGCGCTGCACTTCCTGCCCGTATATAAGGGCGAATTCATCTCACTTGTCAAGATGACCTCTATCGTCGGATATATTGCAGTTCAGGACCTCACAAAGATGAGCGACATTATTCGTTCCCGCACATATGAGGCATTCTTCCCGCTTATCGCAACGGCGATAATTTACTTCATACTTACGGCATTGCTCACAGGACTGCTAAAAGTAATTGAGATCAAGGTTGAGCCTGATCGGAAGAACAGAACGGTGAAGGGAGTGAAGATGCAGTGATATCCATTCAGCATTTGAGAAAAGAATATCCCCAGGCGGTGCCGCTCAAGGATGTGAATGCCGAGATAAACAAGGGCGACATCATAGCAGTCATCGGTCCGTCGGGCACAGGCAAATCCACGCTCCTGCGCTGTATCAATATGCTTGATGTTCCCACGTCGGGCAAAGTGTTCATAGACGGCGAGGAGATAACCGCCAAGGGCTGCAAGGTGCATCTTCTGCGCCGCAAAATGGGAATGGTGTTCCAGTCCTTTAACCTCTTCCCGAATATGACGGTCATCGAAAACATCATGAAGGGTCCCGTTGAGCACAAGGGTATAAGCCGTCAGGCGGCATACGACAAGGGCATGGAGCTTCTGCGGCAGGTAGGACTGTCCAACCAGGCGCTGCGCTTCCCGGACGAGCTTTCGGGCGGTCAGAAGCAGCGCGTTGCAATAGCCAGAACGCTTGCCATGGACCCCGAGATCATCCTCTTTGACGAGCCCACCAGCGCTCTTGACCCCACAATGGTCGGTGAGGTGCAGTCGGTCATCAAGAGGCTTGCCGAA
>JAZRYN010000068.1:0-8960 GCA_045600745.1 Lachnospiraceae bacterium | reverse complement strand
CTATTGCGAAATCGAATCCGATGAAGACAGGGATCAACGCCACGAAGCTGGCTATCGCCGCTTTCATCGTGCCTTATATCTTTGCCTACAATCCGATCATGCTGTTTGTCGGTGAAAATATCACTGCCTGGACGGTCATTCAGACCTCCCTCAGCGCCATCATCGGCCTGTTTGCCATTGCAGCGGCACTTAACGGCTTCCTGTCGAAGAAGATAAACCCTATCCTCCGGATCGTGTTAGCCGGCGCCGGCCTTTGCATGATGATCCCCGAGGTATTGACCGATGTTATCGGCCTGGTCGTGATCGCGGCTGTGGTGGTTTTCCAGAGGATGACCGCCAAACCGAAAATGCAGCAGACGGCTGCCTGACCAGCTTTGCGTTTTTTCGCGCCCGCTTCAAAAGCGGGCCCCTTTTTAAAAGAAGTAGTATTTTACTTTTTTTCTGCTATAATGAGCGAAACAGAGTTTTTTTGCCAAGGGGGATAGAGAAAAATGGACACCCATATTTTGTTCAGCTGCCTGACGATATTCTGCTGCCGCATCATCGACGTGTCGCTGGGAACGATCCGGACGATCCTGACCGTAAAGGAAAGAACGCTGCTCTCCTCCGTTATCGGGTTTATGGAGGTATTTGTCTGGTATATCGTGGTCAAGGATGCGCTGACCGGTGATACGCCGGCCCTGCTGACGGCCGTTTCCTATGCCGGCGGCTATGCGACCGGCACCTTTGTCGGCGGGAAGCTGGCCAATGCCCTCGTCGGCGGCCAGGTTACCATGCAGGTCGTGACATCATCGAGAAATCCCGATATGCTCGCCTATCTCCGCTCCTTCGGCTACGGCCTGACGGTGCTGAACGTGGAGGCGGGCAGAGACGGGATCCCCAAGTACCTTCTCATCTCTACGATCGACAGAAAGCAGGTCCGGATCTTCCGGGAAAACATCAACCGCCTGGACCCGAAGGCCATGATCATGATCCAGAACACGGTCAGCCGGATCGGCGGCTATGACCGGGCGAAGACGCTGAGTCAGGAGGACTATCAGCAGGCCTACAGCCTTTATCTCGAACGGCGCAAAAAGAGCATTTTCGGGCTCAGGAAATATCTGGTTGCCGAATTCAGAAGCCGCTTCAAGCTCACAAAGATGGACACCTTCAAGCTCATGGCGGCGATGCGGGATGACCGTATCGCCGAGCAGAAGAACAGACGGGCGGCGCAGCTCACTGCGGACGCCACGCGCAACAAAGAAAAATAAGAGAACGGAAACGTACGCCAAAGCAAGCGGTCAGGAGCTTTTCTCGCGAAGAGGAGCGTCAGACCGCTTGCATATTTTCTGTTTTTATGGCATATTGATGCCGGAGGAAGTCTTGCCATGAAGGAAGAACAAAAAAAGAAGCTGATAGCCCCGATCATCATAGCCGCCTTGTTCCTGATCTATCTGGTCGTGTATGTGGGAGGCCTGATTTTTGCTTCGTTTATGACAACGCCTCTGCTGATCCTGCTGACGGTCCCGCTGATCGCCTTGGGCGCCGGCATGGTCTATGTCCTTATTTCCCGGATAAGGGAGATCAAGAAGGGAGAAGATGATGATCTTAGTCACTACTGAAACAATTTCCGGAAAAGAGCTGGAAACGATCGGCATGGTCAAGGGCAGCACGATCCAGACAGTCAATGCATTCCGCGATATCGGCGCCGGACTCAAGACCCTGGTCGGCGGCGAGTTGACCAAATATAACGAAATGATGAATAATGCCCGCGCAATGGCGACCAAGCGTATGGTCGAGGAGGCTGAAGCTCTCGGGGCCGATGCCGTCGTGTGCGTTCGCTATGCGTCGGCTTCCGTGACTCAGGCTGCCGCCGAGGTCATGGCCTACGGCACCGCGGTAAAATTCAAATAATTGGAAAATAAAGCCAAAAATAAAAGCATGAGCCTGCTCCTTGTCCTCGCCGCAATGATCTGGGGCGCTGCTTTTGTTGCTCAGAGCGAGGGAACGAAATATGTCGGGGCCTTCACCTTTGTCTGCACCCGCTACATCCTGTCTGCGCTGATCCTGATCCCGCTGGGGCTTATTGCCGGAAGAAGGGGCGGGAAAACGCCGCTTGACCGGGGCGAGCTCCTCCACGACGTTAAGGGCGGTCTGGTCTGCGGCATCTTTCTGGCGTCAGCCAGTCTTGCCCAGCAGATCGGGATCGAAACAACATCGGCAGGAAAGGCAGGCTTTATTACGGCGCTCTACGTCGTGATGGTCCCGGTGCTCGGTCTATTTATGGGAAAGCGCCCAGGGCTTCGCCTATGGCTTTGCGCGGCTATGGGCGTTATCGGCCTGTATCTCATCAGTGTGAAGGCCGGATTTTCTATCGAAAAGGGCGATGCCCTGATGATGCTCTGTGCCTTTCTTTTTTCGTTTCAGATCATGAACGTGGGGAGATTTTCGGCAGACTCGGAGAATCTGCTGCTGTTTGCCGGATTTCAGTTCCTGACGACGGCGCTGATCAGCGGGGCGGGAATGCTTCTGTTTGAAACGCCGCGCCTTGAGGATATTGCGGCGGCGGCCCTGCCGATCCTTTACGCAGGCGTCATGAGCGGGGCGGTAGGTTATACGCTTCAGATCGTCGGACAAAAATATACCGATCCTGCATTAGCTTCACTGATAATGAGTTTGGAGGCGGTCTTCTGCGCGCTGTTCGGATGGCTTATCCTGCATCAGATACTGACGGGACGCGAGATCGCCGGCTGCTCGGTGCTGTTTCTGGCGGTCATTCTTGCCCAGCTTCCGGTAAATATCCGCAGCCGAAGGGCTCCGTACCGCTTGCGGCGGGACTGACAGGGGAAAAGCCCGGCTTTCAGGCAAAAACAGCGGCAGCAGGCTTTCGGCAGAGAAGACGCGGCTGCGGCTGAAGATTTCAGGTAAAATAACGAAACTGACGAGGAGGATGTTATGAAGGTTAGCGAACTGCCCTACGAACGGGTGAAACACGAGGAACTGCAGGAAGCGCTTCCGAAGATCGCGGAACGGATCCGCGGAGCGAAGACGGCAGAGGAGATCCTTGCGGCAAGGCAGGATTTTAAAAAGCTTCTGCGCCGTTATTCCACGAACGCCTCATTGGCTTCGATGCGGTACACCATTAACACCGTGGATGAATTCTATGTTGCGGAAAATGAATACTATGACGAGATCGGACCAAAGGTGCAGGTGCTGTTTCAGGAATACGTCAAGGCAATGCTGGAATCACCGCTTCGTCCCGAGCTGGAAGAAAAGCTCGGAAAACTGGTCTTCCGTCAGTTCGAGATCGAGTTAAAGGTCATGTCGCCGGAGATCGTCGAGGATATGGTCGAAGAAAACAAGGTCGTTATGGAATACAGCAAGCTGATGGCCGGTATGGACTTCGAATTCCGCGGTAAAACGATGCCGAGGACCATTCTGATGGGCTACGCCAAATCCGAGAACAGAGAGACCCGAAAGGAGTGCTATGAGGCGTTAGGAAGAGGCCTTGCGGCACACGCGGGAGAGCTGGATGACATTTTTGACCGTCTGGTGCATATACGCGACCGCATGGCAAAGAAGATGGGTTACCGGAATTTTATCGAGCTCGGCTATTACCGCATGGGGCGTCTTGCCTACGGCGAGCCGGAAGTGGCGGTGTTCCGGGAGAATATCCTGAAGGATATCGTTCCGGCGGTCGCGCGCCTTCGCCGGGAAAATGCCGAAAACCTCGGTATTGAGGGCGATTATATGCTCTACGACAACGACGTGGTCATCCCCGGCGGCGATCCGAAGCCGCTCGGCAAGGACGCCATTTTTGAGGCGGCAAAGAAGATGTACCACGCAATGGGTGAGGAGACGGGCCGTTTCATCGACATGATGACGGAAAATGAAGCCTTTGACGTTGATTCGCGGAAGAACAAATGGGGCGGCGGCTACTGCACCTCCTTTGACTTGTACAGGCAGCCCTTTATTCTGGCCAATTTCAACGGTACCGCAGGCGATGTGGACGTTATGACCCATGAGGCCGGGCATGCGCTGAACGCCTGGTTCACCTTCGACAACGAGCCGTTTGAGCTTGAAATGGGCATGGAAACGGCAGAGACGCATTCCATGAGCATGGAATTTTTTGCCTGGCCGCACATGGATAAGTTCTTCGGGGACAGAGCCAAGGACTATTGTTATATGCATGCTCTGGACGCCCTGACCTTTATTCCCTACGGCACCATCGTGGACCTCTTCCAGCACCGGATCTATGAAAATCCCGATATGACTCCGGCGGAGCGAAAGGCGTGCTGGAACGAGCTGGAGGAGAAGTTCCGGCCCTGGATCAGCACGAAGGGCATCCCCTATATCGAGGAGGGCACGCGCTGGCAGTACCAGATGCACATTTACGAAAGCCCCTTCTATTATATCGATTATGTGCTGGCACAGACGGCGGCCTTTTCCTTCCTTCTGGCTTCCCGGGAGGATTATGAGGGCGCATTCAGACGCTATATTGAGCTCTCCAAAAAAGGCGGCACTGAGCTTTGGCCGCAGCTGCTTGAGGAGGCCGGGCTTCCTTCTCCGTTTACCCGCGGCGCATTAGCGGACATGGCAGAGAAGGTCGAAAAGCTGTTAAAGCAGATGAGACCGTAGATCCACCGGACAGGAAAAGACCTGCCGAAAGAGGAATTCTCTTCTTCGGCAGGTCTTTTTGTCTGAGGGATAAGCCTTTTCCGGGCCGTGCGGCGTTATGCCTGTTCAAACTGCGCGTTGTAGAGCTTTGCGTAGAAGCCGTTTGCGGAAAGGAGCTCCTCGTGCGTTCCCTTCTCGATCACGTCGCCCTCGTTGATGACCAGGATCAGATCGGCGTTTTTGATCGTGCTCAGGCGGTGCGCGATGATAAAGCAGGTCCGCCCGACGGTAAGCCGTTCCATGGTATCCTGAATGATCTGTTCGGTCCGGGTATCGACGGAGCTGGTGGCTTCGTCCAGAATGACCATGGGATTTCCCTGAAGCATGGCGCGGGCGATCGTAAAGAGCTGCTTCTGACCGGCCGAGACCTGAGTGCTTTCCGACAGGACCGTATCAAAGCCCTGCGGAAGGGAGTGGATGAAATGACTGATGCCGCAGGCCTTGGCGACCTGTTCCAGACGCTCATCCGTCACGCCCTTGAGATTGAAGCAAAGATTCTCGCGCACGGTCCCTTCGAACATCCAGGTATCCTGCAGCACCATGCCGAACAGGTCGTGGATATCTTCACGCCGCATTTCGCTGGTCGGCACGCCGTCGATCAGGATGCGCCCCTCGTTGATCTCATAGAAGCGCATGAGCAGGTTGACCAGGGTGGTCTTGCCGGCTCCGGTAGGGCCGACGATGGCGACCTTCTGACCGGGGGAGATCTCGGCACAGAAGTCCTTGATAATGATCCGCTCCGGATGATCGGGATAGGCAAAGCGCACATGATCGAAGATGACGGAACCGGTGGGCTTTTCGGTGCGGGCGGGCTTTTCACCTTCATCCGGAAGCTCTTCGCTTTCCAGGAAGTCGAAAATGCGCGTCGCTGCGGCCGCCACGCTCTGCAGGGCGGTCATGCTCTGCGCGATCTGCGAAAGCGGCGAGGTAAACATCCGGGTGTAGAGAATAAAGGAAACGATCACGCCGAATCTGATCTCTCCGCGCAGGACAAGGACGGCGCCGAGAATACACACGGTGACATAGGAGAGGTTCCCGATCACCATCATGACGGGCTGCATGACGCCGGAAATAAACTGGCTCTTCCAGTTGGCCTCGCAGACGGCATCATTCAGCTTGCCGAAGCGCTCCCGTACCGGCGCCTCCGCGCGGGAGGTACGCATGATCTCGTGGCAGGTGTACATCTCCTCGATGTAGCCGTTCAGGGCGCCGAGGTTTTTCTGACGGGCCACGAAGAATTTCTGGCTGTGCTTGAGCAGGATCAGCGTGACAATAAAGCCGAGAAGCGTCAGCAGGATCAGCGCACCGGCCATGCGGGCTTCAATGATCAGCATCATAACAAGGCATCCGACAAACTGGATGAGGGAGCTTAACATGCCGGGCAGGCTGTTGGAAAGTCCCTGCTGGACCGTTGAGACGTCGTTGGTGATGCGGCTTAGAATATCGCCCTGCGTGTTGCGGGAAAAATAGACCTGCGGGACACTGTTGATCTTGGCGTCAAGGTCGCTGCGCATCTGCTTGGAGATACGGAGCGTCGACGCCGCCAGAACATAGTGCTGCAGGACGGAGAGCAGCGCACTGCCGAAATACACGGCGAGCAGGAAAAAGCCGATGCGGGCAAGAGCCTTCATATCGATTCCGGTGATCAGGCCGTCCTTCATGATATCGGTCATGCTGCCGAGCAGGTCGGGGCCGATCACGGCAAGGACCGTTGCACCGGCGGCGCAGATGAGGGCAAAGATAACGAGCGGCAGATACTTCTTCATATAGCGGAAGGTCTTGGCTAGCGCCGGGCCGACCTTTATGGATCTATCTAACGGCCGCATATCTCTCATAGGGGGCATTGTCCGTCACCTCCTTACATCAGTTCCGCAGCGGAAAGCTGGGAGCTTGCGATCTCCTGATAGACACGGCAGGTCTTCATGAGCTCGCTGTGGGTGCCGAGACCGACGCATTTTCCTTCATCGAGGACAAGGATCTGGTCGGCGTTTCTGATGGTGCCGATGCGCTGGGCTACGATGACCTTGATCGTGTCGGCAAAGTTTTCCGAAAGAGCGCTGCGAAGGTCCGCATCGGTGCGATAATCGAGGGCGGAGAAGGAATCGTCGAAAATGAGGATCTCCGGCTTCCTGGCCAGGGCGCGGGCAATGGAAAGCCGCTGCTTCTGGCCGCCGGACAGGTTCTTTCCTGCCTGCGCCAAGGTGAAATCAAGACCGCCTTCGTTCTTTTCGACGAATTCCGAGGCCTGTGCCGTATCCACGGCAGTGCGGATATCCTCCTCGGTAAAGCTGCCCTTCTTCATGCCGAAGGACAGATTTTCCCGGATGCTTCCGGAGAAAAGGACCGCTTTCTGGGCAATGTAGCCGAGCTTGTTGTACAGGGCTTCAAAGGAATAATCCTTCACATCCGTCCCGTCAAGCAGGACCTGGCCTCCCGTTGCGTCATAAAAGCGGGTGATCAGGTTGACAAGACTCGTCTTGCCGCAGCCGGTGGAGCCGATGATCGCCAGAGTTTCCCCCTTCTTCACCTTAAAGGAGATATGCTCGAGTGCATTTGCGCCGGCGTCCGGGTAGCGGAAGGAAACATCCTTAAACTCCAACGTGCCGCTGCCGTCGCCGCCGGCAAGACTTCCCTCATGGATCCGCGGCTGCGCCGCGAAGACGGCGCCGATACGCTCGGCGGAGACCTGGGCCATCGGATACATCATAAAGATCATGACAAGCATGGAGAAGGATATGACAACGTGCGTGGCGTAAGAAGAGAAGACCACAACGTTGCTGAAGAAGGTAATGCGCGCCGGCGCCTCCGGCATGCCGGAGAGGATCGCGGCGCCGATCCAGTAGATACACAGCGCGAGCCCGTTCATCGCAAGGCTCATGGCCGGCCCCATGATAGCAAAAAGACGCTGGTTCTTTAACTGCAGGTTCATCATGTCGGTATTGACGGCGTCGAATTTTTGCTTCTCGTAATCCTCGGCGTTAAAGGCATGGACCACCCCGATGCCGGAAATGTTTTCGCGGGCGACCCGGTTGATGGCATCGGTCAGCCGCTGGACGATGCGGATGCGGGGGATGACCCGGCTCACGATCAGGACCTGCATCACGCAGAGCAAGACGACGAAGGCTAACGTGACCATCGAAAGCTCGGTGCTTCGGCCAAGGATCTTGATGACGGCCCAGACGGCCATGGTCGGCGCCTTGACGCAGAGTCCGAGGCCCATGGAGGTGAAATTCTGCACCTGCATGATGTCGGTCGTGGTGCGGGTGATCAGCGAGGGGACCGAAAAGCCCAGCATATTTTCCTGGTCGAAGCCGGAAATGTGCCGGAAAAGATCCTCTCTGAGCGTGCGCGTATAGCCGGCGGCGGTGCGCGCCGAGAGATAACCGGAAAGAACGGTGAGCATCGCGCTGATCAGGACGATCAGCAGCATATCAAGACCGATATCAAGGATCGCGGAGATATCCTCCGCGCCGGCCTGGATCAGCACGGTCAGGGCGCTCATATAGTCGGGCAGCTTCAGCTCGAAGTAGGAACCTGCCGTAACAACGATCATGCAGAGGACCGCGGTGAGGACCTGCGGCCGGCGCATTCGTTTGAGCAAAGAAATCATGAAATCTGCTCCTTTCGCAATGTTCTTACTATATTAAAAAAGACGAGAAGCGTCAAGTTAAGAAAAAATAAAGAGCCGTGCGAAATAAAGAGCGGTATGGAAAATGAGAAGCGGCACGGGAATAATAAGAAGCGGCGCGGGAATAATAAGAAGCGGCGCGGACAAACGGGAAAGCCGCATCCGGTGAGCGGCTTCCGCAGTTGTTTTTTCTTCTGAAACCGTGTACACTGAAACAGATCCAGTTAATATTTATTGACAAAAGAGGCAGACTATGCAGAATTTTCAGGGCAGTAAGGACTATGTGGCATCGGAAGAGCTGATGCGGAGCGTAAACATTGCGGCGGCACTCGAAAAGCCGCTGCTGATCAAGGGCGAGCCGGGTACCGGAAAGACGGTGCTGGCGCAGGCGGTCGCGGACAGCCTGGGCAAGGAGCTGATCATCTGGAACATCAAATCCACGACCAAGGCCCAGGACGGCCTGTATGTGTACGATACCGTACAGCGCCTTTACGACAGCCAGTTCGGGAACGCGGGCGTGGATGACATCGGCCGCTACATCAAGCTCGGCAAGCTCGGCGAGGCCTTCAAGCGGAGCGATCAGGTCGTTCTTCTGATCGATGAGATCGACAAGGCCGATCTTGGATTTCCGAACGACCTGCTTTGGGAGCTCGGCCGCATGGAATTCTACATTCCC
>JAZRYN010000067.1:0-2586 GCA_045600745.1 Lachnospiraceae bacterium | reverse complement strand
AAAAGGAAATCTATTTCCGTCTTTCTTGTGCTTATATTCATAATGATGCCGCTTGCCGCGTGCGGCGGGAGCAAAACGGAGCAGACCTATGGCGTCATGCAGGACGAGAAATTCGGAGCTGTTTATCTGGACGTTTCCATCGAGGATTTCATAGCGGCAGGCTTTCAGCTCGGGGATAGCTTAGACGTACACTTCAGCAACGGTCTGACGCTTGAGGACATCCCGTTTTTCAGCGGCTACTATGTGCGCTACGGTATGCCGCTCGTTGTCGCTTATCCCGGATATGAGCACATAGCCATCACCCTCAACAGTCAGGGGCTGTGGCCGGATTCCGGACTGACGGAAAAAGACACCGCCACGGTCACTCTGCGCGAAACCGGAAAATACCTCAACGAGCACGAGACCTTCAGCCAGTCTTATTCAAACGACATAGGCGACTATCGGGATGAGGTGCAGTTTGCAAACTTCCGTGCCCTTCGCGGCGGCGATCTGAAGGACGGTCTTCTCTATCGCGGTGCATCGCCCGTGGACGATCAGAAGAACCGCGCCTCCGTTGCGGATGCTTTGCTTGAGCAAAACGGCATACGCTTTATCCTCGACCTTGCCGACTCCGATGAGGAGTATCTCGGCTATCGGGAGAAGGCCGGCTTTTCTTCGCCCTATGCCGCCGGACTGTATGACGCCGACTGCACGGCTCTGCTGGATATGGGCGCCGACTACGCATCCGATGATTACAGGCAGAAGCTCGTGGGCGGTTTTAGGAAAATGCTGTCTGCCGAGGGCCCCGTATTCATCCACTGTCTGGAGGGCAAGGACCGCACCGGCTTTGTCTGCTGCCTGCTCGAATCGCTTGCCGGAGCAAGCTATGACGAGATGCTGGACGACTATATGATGACTTACGAAAACTATTGCGGCATCACAAAGCAGGACAGCCCGGAAAAATACGACGCGATCGCCTCCCTGTATTTTGACGCTTTTATCGCCTTCCTGCACGGCACGGAGGAGCACGGCGCGGCGGGCGATTACACGCAGGATGCCGTAAGCTATCTTTCCGGCGGCGGCATGACGGCGGAGGAGATAAATGCTTTGCGCGAAATGATCACGAAGAAATGATATGAGAAAGGCAGTGGGATACTCCCCCACTGCTTTTTTTGCAGCACACACGCAGAAATCCTTGACAAGTGACCGTGCAAACACTATAATACAGATGGTGTCCAAACGGTCACTATTCCATAGAGCGCAGGAGCAAAGACTTATGAACAACGTATTGGATTTCCTGTCGGCGGCGCTGCCTTGGATCAGCATCGGGCTGCTGCTTGCCATTTTCTTCGCACAGAGCGCCAAGAAGAAAAAGGAAAAGGAGCCGAAAGAGACCTACGGGACGGAAGGGCTTGCCCTCGGGATGTGCTTCGGCACGGCGATCGGAACATCGCTCGGCAATAACACCGGCATCGGACTCTCGCTCGGCATGCTCGCAGGCCTCGTCATCGGCTCGCTGATCGAAAAGAAGGACGGCCGGAAATGAGGATAGAAACGGAAAGACTGACCATCCGGGAGTTTGACAGGAGCATGACGCAGGCTGTGCATGTAAATTCGCTGGATGACGACACGCGGCGCTTCGTACCGGATGAGGTGTTTGAGACCGTGGAGGAGGCCGAGGATACGCTCGCGTTTCTGATGAGCCAATATGAAACGGAGGATGGCCCGCTCGTCTATCCGGTATTCACGAAGCAGGGCGACAACATCGGCTATGTTCAGCTCGTGCCGACGGATGACGGCTGGGAAACAGGCTATCATATCGCCAAAGCATTTACGGGGAACGGATATGCCTCGGAGGCGGTCTGCGCATTTTTGCCGGTCATCGCCGAAAAGAAAGCTCTCTCCGAAGTGTACGGCATATGTCTGAAGGAGAACGCGGCATCGGTAAGAGTCTTGGAAAAGTGCGGCTTTGAGTGCATCTATACCGGCATGGGAGACTATCAGGGCGAGCGCCGCCAGATCGTAAAGACCGTCTGGAAAAAACCGGGTTATAAGTGATCAAAAGCAGCAGACCTGCGAAAAGGTCTGCTGCTTTTTACTATTTGAGATCCTCGATGACCGCCATGTATTCCTCCGGCAGCTTCAGTCCGGGAGCATACCGCGCCTTTCGCGAGATCTCCGATATGCTGTTGCGGGCTTCATCCAGCATTTCCGGGATCTCCAGGATCCGCTCCCGACAGTATTCGGCACTGGGGATATCCCCTGCCTCAACATACATCGCATAGGCGCTGCAAAGCATACTGCAGTAGTCAAGATACTCGCTGCGGCGCATCCTTGCATGCTCTATGGCATTCTGCTTGCATACGATCATTTTTTCTATATCACCCCTCGCAAATGCTGCCCGGGCGGCCGCATCGTATGCCAGCGCGGCGCTGTCATTGACCCGAAGGATCCTTTCGGCAAGGCGGTCCAGCTCCTGTTCATCCTCGATCTCCGGCAGAAGATTCAGAGCAGACAATGTGTGGCGCGGATAGAGCGTCAGCGCCGCCTCGTAGTTTTTTGCGTAGTATGCTCCGGACACGGCGCCGAAATACAGGCTGACCGCAC
>JAZRYN010000066.1:0-6383 GCA_045600745.1 Lachnospiraceae bacterium | reverse complement strand
ACCAGATCATTCCCGAAGAAACGCTTCCCCAGACGCTCACCAGCTATTCCCCCTGCTTCCGCAAAGAAAAGGGCGCGCACGGCATCGAGGAGCGCGGCGTATACCGCATTCATCAGTTTGAAAAGCAGGAAATGATCGTTGTGTGCAAGCCGGAAGACAGCATGGAATGGTACGAAAAAATGTGGCGTTTCAGCGTGGAGCTGTTCCGCAGCATGGAAATTCCCGTGCGCCAGCTGGAATGCTGCTCCGGCGACCTGGCCGATCTCAAGGTCAAATCCTGTGATATCGAGGCATGGAGCCCCCGCCAGCAGAAATATTTTGAGGTCTGCTCCTGCTCGAATCTGGGCGACGCACAGGCGCGGCGTCTGAAGATCAGGATAAAGGGCGTGGACGGCAGGACCTATCTGCCGCATACCCTGAACAATACGGTGGTCGCCCCGCCGCGCATGCTGATCGCCTTCCTGGAAAACAATCTCCGCGAAGACGGAAGCGTCAGGATCCCCGAGGTGCTTCGCCCCTACATGGGCGGCAAAGAAGAACTGCGATAAGAGAAGAGCCGTTTAGGCGGCAGCCTCCGAAGCGGAAAGCTCGTCTGCTCCGGAGGCTTTTTTTGAAGAAATGAGGACAGACAGATGGATTTTGATGCATTTTCTTACCGCTATCCTTCCCGAAGAGGGCTGGTCTACGGGACCAAGGGCATGGTGGCGACCTCGCAGCCTCTTGCGGCGCAGGCCGGGCTTGACGTCATGAAGCGCGGCGGCAATGCGGTGGATGCGGCAGTTGCGGCGGCCGCCTGTATGACGGTTGTGGAGCCGACGACGAACGGACTCGGCTCGGATATGTTTGCCATGGTCTGGAAGGACGGAAGGCTGCACGGTCTGAATGCCAGCGGCGTCTCGCCGAAGGGGCTTACTGCCGAAACGGTGCGGTCGCTCGGCTATGAAAAAATGCCTCAGCGCGGTTGGCTTCCGGTGATGGTGCCGGGGGCGGCGGCCGGCTGGGCGGCGCTTTCGGAGCGCTTCGGGCAGCTTCCGTTCGAAACGCTGCTGGAACCGGCGGCAGACTATGCGGAGCACGGCTTTGCCGTCACGCCGGTGATCGCGGACCTCTGGCGGCGCGGTCATGAGCTCTTTGCGGAGCGGGAGGGGGCTGAATTCAGACCCTGGGCGGAGACCTTTGCCCCGAACGGCCATGCGCCGGTGCCCGGCGAGATCTGGCAAAGCCGCGAGCTTGCGGAAACGATAAGGAAGCTGGCCGGAACAAGATGCCGCGCGTTGTATCAGGGCGAGCTTGCGGACGCCATCGATGACTTTTCCCGAAAGACCGGCGGCTATATCCGGAAGGAAGACCTTGAGGCCTATGCACCGGAATGGGTGGATCCGGTGAAGGTGGATTACCGCGGCACGGACGTCTGGGAAATGCCGCCGAACGGTGACGGTCTTGTTGTGCTGATGGCGCTGTCCATCCTGAACCGCATCGAACTGGACAAGGATCACCCGGATTCGGCGGAAAATCTTCATAAGACCATAGAAGCGATGAAGCTCGCCTATGAGGACGGGCTGAAATACATTGCGGATCCGCGTTCGATGAGGGTGAAGACGGAGGACCTGCTTTCGCCGGAATATGCGGGCAGGCGAGCGGCCCTGATCGGGCAGAGGGCGATCCTTCCGGCGCCAGGAGAACCCCTTGCGGGCAGCACGATCTATCTCTGCACGGCCGACGCAGAGGGCTGTATGGTCTCGCTGATCCAAAGTAATTTCAACGGTTTCGGGGCAGGCATCGTGGTGCCGGGCACGGGCATTTCCCTGCAGAACAGGGGCTTTGGCTTCTCTCTCGACCCGGACAGCCCGAATGTGTTAGCGCCGGGGAAAAAGTCTTTCCACACGATCATTCCGGCGTTTCTGTCGAAGGACGGCGAGGCGATCGGGCCCTTCGGCGTCATGGGAGCCTTTATGCAGCCGCAGGGGCAGCTGCAGGTCGTGAGCAATCTGTTAGATTACGGCATGAACCCGCAGGAGGCCCTTGACAGGCCGCGCTGGGAATGGATACGCGGGAAGAAGATCCTGTTAGAGGAAAGCATCCCGGAGGAAACAGCAGAAGCCCTGCGGGCAAGAGGCCATGAGGTCGGCCGCGAACCGGACACTTCGGTGTTCGGAAGAGGGCAGATCATCGTAAGAGGCGAAAACGGCGTTCTTATCGGGGCCACGGAGCCGCGTGCAGACGGCGCCGCTGCGGTCTGGTAGAAAAAACAGCGGCCGGAAAAAACGCCGAAAAGAAAAAATGTTAACGTACGGTCCGCAGATCGTCAATAAAATAAGCCGCAGGCTCCGGGGCTTTTGTCTCGCGAACTGCGGCTCATTGGTATACGGAAGCGGCGGGCGTTAACCTTCGCGGACCTGAAGGAGCTTGGAAAGCTCACGTTCATGGCGGTTGTTGGAGGCGATCAGCACGGCCAGTTCGTCGGTTCCTTGAGGCAGCCCCTTGAAGCTGATGCAGCTGTCAAAGTCAAAGCCCTCGGCATGATAGTGCGTGTTGTCGAAGTCGATCGAAGCATAGACTCTGCCGTCCCTTGAGATGTTTGCCGAGCCTGAACGGATATACGGCGAACGGGGAAAGCTCCCGGAAGAGGAGGGAGCCTTTGTCGCCTGCTCGGACGCCGCTTGTGCGGGGCGGGGCCGGGACGCAGCGGAAAAGAGAGCGGAGGAGGCGGAACGGCCGCTTTCCTCTTTCTTTGCGTCTTTATTTTTTCCGGTCGCTTTTACGATAGCATAAACGATAAAAATGATGATTAAAGACCATTCCATAGAGCTTTCCTTTCTGAAATACAGCGGCTGTGCGCCTATTTTTTGCGGAAGACCGCGATCCCGTAAGCAGGAAGCGGATAAGAAATCGACTGCGCATGATCGTCGGCAGGAACGCTTTCGGCGGTAAAGACCTGCCGGGCCTTTTGGGGGATCAGGCCGTGCGTCTCATCAAGAAGCAGTTCGTACCGGCCTCTTTCCGGCAGACCGAGCCGGTAGTCGTCCCGGGCAACCGGCGTGAAATTTACCGTGAAAACAAGCGGATGCCTGCGGTCCCGGGCAAAGCGGGCGAAGCTGAAAATGCTCCTGTCTCTGTCGTCCACGCCCATCCATTCAAAACCGGAAAAGCCCCTGTCCTGCTGCCAGAGCGCCGGAGAGCGGCGGTAGAGATGCAGGAGATCCCGGAAAAATTTCTGCAGATCCCGGTTCCGCTCGTCCTTAAGCATGAACCAGTCGAGCTCGCGGTCCTCGCACCATTCGCGGCGCTGGCCGAATTCCTGCCCCATAAAAAGGAGCTTTTTGCCGGGATGACCGATCATGAAGGCGTAAGCGCATTTGAGGTTCTTATACTTATCGTTTTCGCAGCCCGGCATCTTCTCCCACATGGAGCATTTCAGATGGACCACCTCGTCATGGGAGAGCGGAAGGATGAAGTTTTCCGAATCCGCGTAGGACATGGCAAAGGTCATTTCATTATGATGAAAGCTCCGAAACAGCGGATCCAGCTTCATATAGCCCAGAAAATCGTGCATCCAGCCCATGTTCCATTTGAAGGTAAAGCCGAGGCCGCCGTCCTCCGGAGCGCCGCTCACCCTCGGCCAGGCCGTGCTTTCCTCGGCGATGGTTATGACGCCGGGAAAGTTCTTCCGGATGATGCTGTTCAGATGGCGGAGAAATTCGATGGCTTCGAGGTTTTCGTTGCCGCCGTAGCGGTTGGCGGCGAACTCGCCGCTTTTTCTTCCGTAATCAAGATAGAGCATGGAGGCAACGGCGTCTACGCGCAGCCCGTCCAGGTGATATTCCCGTATCCAGAAAAGGGCGTTGGCGATCAGGAAGTTGACGACGGCGGGATAGCCGAAGTTGAAGATCTTCGTCCCCCAGTCGGGATGCTCGCCCAGCCGCGGATCGGGGTGCTCATAGAGCGGCTCGCCGTCAAATTCCGCCAGGGCGAAGCCGTCCCGCGGGAAATGAGCCGGGACCCAGTCCATGATGACGCCGACGCCGTTTTTGTGGCAGGTATCGACAAAACGGCGGAAATCGTCCGGTGAGCCGAGACGGCTCGTCGGGGCGTAATAGCCGGTCACCTGATAGCCCCAGGAGGCATCCAGGGGATATTCGGCCAGGCCGATCAGCTCGATGTGGGTGTAGCCCATGTCCTTAACATATTTGACCAGACGATCCGCAAGCTCGCCGAAGCTGTAGAAGTTATCCTCCGCGACGCTCCAGTGACGCATCCATGAGGCAGGGTGGCATTCGTAAATGCTGAGGGCTTCGTGAAGCGGGTCGGAAGCGGCGCGGCGGCTTATCCACTCGTCATCGGTAAAGGAATAGTGCGGCGTGAAAAAACGGGAGGCCGTGCCGGGACGGCATTCTGCCCGGAAGGCAAAGGGATCGGCCTTTTTCAGACAGCGGCCGTCGCGGGTCCGGATCTGGAATTTGTAGCACTGCCCCTCGCGGGCGTCCGGAACGTCCGCCTCGAACACATCGGTGCCGGGGGCGCGGGAGAGCTTGTCTGCGTCGGGATCCCAGCCGTTTGCGTCACAAAGCAGCGAGACCTCTTCGGCGTGCGGAGCCCAGACGGCGACATGAAAGCCCTCTTCCGCAGGATGAGCGCCGAGCTTGCGGTACAGCTCGTAGTGCGTTCCCTGCTTAAACAGATAATTGTCCAGATCCGAAAACATTTTCTCTCCTTTTCCCTGTGCCAAGTATAGCAAAAAATGCGGCGGAGGTAAAGCAAAAGAAGAGGCTTTTCCGGCGGAAGCTTTTTCCGGAAAAGTGCGCGGAAAGGATAGTCTCCGCAACAGATGAATACGATCTGTGTCCTTTCTCCTTCTTTGTTCCTTGACCGGACGGACAGACGGAAGGATAATCGGGATACATAAACGGGGGGAGCATAAGCAGGGGGAAATACCCTTGCTTTTCTGTACCCCGAAGCAGGAGGCTCAGGTGAAGGAAACGACGGTCGTGATATACGGAAAAGAACGGGAGTGGCTGAAGCGCTTTGCCGATCAGCTCAGGGAAAGGACGAAGCTCCGTCTGAAGGTGATGGAATTTTCGGCGGAAGAGCTTGCCCGTAGCTATTTGCGGGAGCATCCGGTCGATCTGGCGATTCTCCCCGAGGAGATGGCGGCCGAATATGCCTCCGTCTGCGAGGTGCTTTATTTTACCGAGGAGAAAAGGCCGGCGGAGGAGCGGGCCATGTACCGCTACCGGTCGATGAGCCGTCATCTTGAGCAGATCATGGCCTTCTGCGGACGGAAGCCGGAGGAAGGCGCCGGAGGGAAAACGGACGTGCATGTGGTCTGGTCTCCGGTGCGCGCCTCGGGAGCCAGCGCGGCAGCCATGCTTCTCGGACAGCTCATGGCCGAAAAGGAGCCGGTCCTTCTGCTTGACACGGGGCGCTGGTCGGTGCTGCCCGCCATGCTTGCCCGCGAGAAGGAAGGCAGCCTTGCGGACCTTCTGTACTATGCCAGAGTAGGGGCCGACCCGGCAGCGCACCTTTCCGAGAATGAGGAAAGGGAAGGGAGCCTTGCCTGGATATGTCCGGCACAGGAGGCGGCCGATCTGAGAAGCGCCTCGCAGAAGGACTGGACGGTGCTCGTTCAGGCATTAAAGGCATGCGGACGCTACCGGCATATCGTGATCGATGCGGGAGACGGCCCCGCAGATGAAACATGGCTGTTAAAGACGGCAGACCGGATATGGATGCCTTTAAGAAAGGACGGCATCTCCCTGCAGCGGGAACGCATTTTCTGTGAGGCGCTGGAACGGGAGGGAAAGATCGAGCTGCTTGATCACGTCAGGCGCTTTGTGCTTCCGGAGACGGATGAGCTGCGGGAGCTGCTGGATTACCGGCAGCTGCTGTTTACGGAATGGGGACGCTTTATGCGCGGCCTGCTCCGGGAGAGTGAACTGTGAGAGAAGTCTTAAAGCCGCTGCGTCTTAAGGTCGCCGCCTCCTTTGCCGGCGCGGAGCTGCCGGATGAAGCCCTGTTAGCCCGGATCGATGAGGAGCTGACGGCTTACGGGCGCACGGCGGGCCTGAGTATCGAGGAAAAGACAGCCTGCCGCAAGGAGCTCTTTGATTCCTTCCGCGGTATGGATATTCTGCAGAAGGCCCTGGATGATGACGAGGTGACCGAGATCATGGTCAACGGTCTGGAGGGGATCTGGCTGGAAAAGGGCAGCGAGATCGTCCGATGGGACAGAGGCTTTGACGACCGGGAGACCTTAGAGGAGGTCATCCAGCTGATGGCGGCGAGCGTCAACCGTCTGGTCAATACGACCGTCCCGATCGCCGATCTCCGCCTTGCCGACGGCTCACGCGTCAACATCGTGCTTCCTCCCGCAGCACCGGACGGGC
>JAZRYN010000065.1:0-4645 GCA_045600745.1 Lachnospiraceae bacterium | reverse complement strand
CCATTAAAGTTTGTATTGCTTACAGATGAAGAAATAGAACAACTTCGTAAAGAGGGGCGGATCTAAAACCACCACGAAATAATCGCGGTGGTTTTTTGGTGCCAGAAAGGAGGGCGACATACACTATGTGATCCCGCTGGGCGAAAAGGTGCCGATCCTCGGCAGCGCCGTCTTCATCGGCGCAACGCCGTGGGTCCCGACGTCGTATAAAGGCTATACCGGATATGCTTCCGGGAAGTATATCAGCATCACTTAAGGGGCGGGGAACCGCCTCTTTTTTTGTGCCAGATTATTGCAAAGTTTAGTCAAAGTTTAGTTGGGAAATAAAAAAACCGCATAAGAATGCGGTTCTTGAGAGTGGAGCATAGGGGGATCGAACCCCTGACCTCAAGATTGCGAACCTTGCGCTCTCCCAGCTGAGCTAATACCCCGAAGCAAATGTGATTATAACACAAGAATCGGAAAGTGCAAGCATTTATTGAAAAATCGGGGAAGCGGGGAGAAAACAGGGGGAAAACAGACCGGGCGAGGCTTTTGAGGCGGAGGAAGAAGGGCGGGGCGTTAAATGGCGGAGGGGCGCCGGCAAAGCGGAAGGAAAGCGGCAGGAAAAGCCGAAGACGGGACAAAAAGCGCAGTGAACGGCGGCAAGGCCGGGGAAAATGAAAAAGTAAGTCTCCCGTGCAGAACGATGATCCACAGCGTAAGAAAAGCAGGGGGCGGGGTAGGCAGACCGGAAAAACTGTGCTATAATCACGGCATCTTACTGAGAGGAGACTTCCATGGCGTTCAAAAACCGCGGAAAAAAATTTCTGGTACTGAGGACCATCCTGCTGTTTCTGGTGGCAACAGCCATATTCCTCGCAGTCATTAAGGCGCTTGGCCTTCTGTAATTCTTTGCCGGACCGCCCGGCAGATCAAACGAAAGAGACGAAACGATGACCTCACTTCTTGAGCTGTTCCTGACATTTGCCAGGATCGGAGCATTTACCTTCGGCGGCGGCTATGCCATGATCTCCATCATCGAATATACCTGCGTCAGCCGGAAACAATGGATCACGCATGATGAGATGATGAATATCACGGTGATCGCCGAATCGACGCCGGGCCCGATCGCGATCAACTGCGCGACCTATGTCGGTTATAAACGGAAGGGACTTGCCGGAGCCGCCGCCGCGACTGTCGGAGTCGTTCTTCCTTCATTCATTATCATTCTGCTGATCTCCGCGTTTTTAGACCGTTTTCTGGAGATCACCTGGGTAGCCAATGCCTTCCGGGGAATCAAGATCGCCGTTGGTATCCTGATCGTCGATGCGGCCTTGAAAATGCTCAAAAAAATGCCGAAAAAGCCTCTGCAGTGGGGAATTATGGGATGCGCCTGCGCGGCGATGCTGATCGCAGAGATGATGTCGGTCAAGTTGTCGACGATCCTGCTCATGCTGGCGGCGGCATTTGTCAGCCTGTCTGTGTTTCTGGTGCAGAAGAGGGCGGGAAAGGAGGCGGAACAATGATCTTGCTTGATCTGCTTCTCGGCTTCCTTAAGGTCGGCTTCTTTGCCTTCGGCGGCGCCTATGCGGCCGTTCCGCTCATCCGCGACGTGGTCCTTGAATACGGCTGGATCAGTGAGGATATGCTCGCCAACATCATCGCCGTTTCCGAATCGACGCCGGGTCCGATCATGGTCAATCTGGCCACCTATGTGGGCAGCACGCAGGCGGGCGTGCTCGGCTCGCTGATCGCGACGACGGCCGTTGTCCTTCCCTCCTTTGTTATCACGATCCTGATCATGGTCCTGATGAAAAAATTCATGGAGAACCCTTACATGAAGGCAGTGTTAGGGGGATTAAAGCCCTGCATCATCGGAATCATTCTTTCGGTCGGCATCCATATGCTGTACAGGAATCTCATAGTAGAGACCACCGTGGAAAATGCCCGGATCAGCCGATCGCCGGACCTGACGGCGGGAATGATCGCCATCGCTCTTGCCCTGGTTTATTTTGCCCCGCGGAAGCGGCTGAAGGACGGGATCAGGGTGGGGCAGCGGCGGCTGTTAAAAAACGGCCTTTCTCCTATCGGTCTTATCGTGATCTCGGCACTCGTCGGGATATTGGTCTACGGGGGGCAGGGAACTTAAGCTGCGGCAAAAGCCGGCCGGTCAGGCCGTATAGGGCAGACGGACGATCTTTTGCCCGAGTTTCTTCCGAAATGGCTGTTTGTTTTCAGCCTGAGCTCATTTGACCGCATGCAAAGGAGAATACCATGAAGACGATCAATATTCTTGTCATCGATGCCCAAGGCGGCGGCGTCGGCAAAGCCGTCGTAAGCGCAATAAAAAAGAAAGATCCGTCACTTCGGATCACCGCTGTCGGTTCGAACAGCGTCGCTACGGCGGCTATGCTGAAGGCAGGAGCGAACCAGGGCGCAACCGGGGAAAATGCCGTCAGGGTCTGCGCCGGAAAAGCAGACTATATCATCGGGCCGATCGGCATCATTATTCCCGACTCCATGAACGGGGAGATCTCGGCAGAAATGGCGCTTGCCGTTGCGCAGAGCAGAGCGAAAAGGGTGTTGATTCCTTTCCGTAACTGTGATAGTATTATTGCCGGTATGCAGAAGTTTACCACAGCACAGCTGATCCAGCTTGCGATCGACGAGCTGGAAGCCATGCTCGGCGAAGAGGCGTGATCGGATAAGGTCCTTGTGCTGACGCTTCACGGAGAAGCGGTTCTTCCTCGATCGTTCCATGTTTCAGAAGAAACCGCCGCAAGACGGTCAGACACTAAGGTCAGAAGGCCATTCATGACGGCAGAATGCTGTCTGTGTGTGGCCTTTTTCGTTGGAGAAAATGATGAATATTGCCTCAAAAAACCGTAACCTCGCTCTTTCCGGCCTGCTGCTTGCCGTCGGGATCCTGCTGCCGTTTGTCACCGGTCACGCCTTCGCTCTCGAGGGCACGGTCCTTCTGCCCATGCATTACAGCGTCCTGATCGCCGGCTTCCTGCTCGGACCGGTATACGGACTGCTGTTAGGCGTTATCACCCCGGTGTTATCTTCTCTGCTTACGGGTATGCCGGTCTTTTTTCCCATGCTGCCGGTCATGGTCTGCGAGCTGGCTGTATATGGCTTCCTGACGGGGCTGCTCTTTCGCAGGACACAAAAGCTCTGGCTGTCACTGATCCCTGCCATGCTGGCCGGGCGCACGGTGCATGCAGCGGTATTTGCGGCGCTCCTTCTGGTGCAGAACAAGGCGGTGACAAGCGCCGCCGTGCTGTCCTTTCTGATCGAGGGGATCCCGGGGACGGTCCTGCAGCTGATCCTTATCCCGCTTGTCCTTGCGGCAGTGAAGAAAAACCATAAAAGTCTCGGGTCTTACGGGACCAGCGATAAAGAATAAACCGTATTTTCCAAGGAGTATAAGCGTATGTTAAATCCTCTGATCGCCGACGCCAAAGAACGGATCGGCCGCGGCGAAACGTCTGTGGTCGTCATCAGGGACGGCCGCGAGATCTATTCCAGCAAGCTCGGGCAAGGGGTGTCTCCCCTGCTTACAATCATCCGGGAGCAGCCGGAGCTTTTCCGCGGCGCTGCCGTTGCCGATAAGGTGATCGGGAAAGCGGCCGCCATGCTTCTGGTTCTGGGCGGCGCAAAGGAAGTGCATGCGCTGCGGGTCAGCCGGGCGGGCCGCGATTATCTTCTCGCTCACGGCATCCCCGTTTATGCGGATGAGTCCATCGATTTTGTGGAAAACCGCATGAGAAACGGCATTTGTCCGTTCGAGGCCGCGGTCGCTGCGCTGGAGGATCCGGCTGAGGGCTTCAAAGAGATCTGCCGGACAATGGAACAGCTGACGAAGAAATGATCGCATCGGTAAAAGAAAAGGACTGCGGAAAAACCGTTTTGATTTTTCCGCAGTCCTTTGATCAGACGGCTTTTTTTACGCCTGCAGCTTCTTGCGGGCAATGACCTGCTTTGCGGCATTTACGATATGCGCGGCGGTCAGGCCGAAGCGCTCGGCAAGATACTTCTGCGGACCGACTTCGCCGAACTCATCCTCAACGGCAACGGCGCCGGCGGGAATGGGCGCTTCCTCAAGAAGCACCTGCGCAATGGCGGAATACAGACCGCCGAAGCGGTTGTGGTTTTCCGCAACGACTGCGGCGCCGCATTTCTTTGCCCACGAGACGACGGCTTCACGGTCGATCGGCTTCACGGTGAAGCAGTCGACGACTGCGGCGTCGATACCGCCCGAGGCCAGCATATCAGCTGCCTGCAGGGCTTCATGCAGCATGATGCCGCAGGCAAAGATCACGACATCGGAGCCTTCCCGAAGCGTGACAGCCTTGCCGATCGGCAACTCGGAGCCTTCTTCGTAGATCTTTGCATAATCCTTCCGGCTGAAACGGATGTATTTCACGCCGGGAAGATCAATGCTCTGACGGATCACGCTGTCAAGGCAGGTCGCATCGGAGACGTCAATGACGGTCGAGCCAGGCAGGGCGGTATAAAGCGCCATATCCTCAAAGGGCATGTGCGTGCCGCCGTTAAGCGCCGCGGTGATGCCGGCGTCAGAGCCGAGGACGGTGATGTCGTTTTTGGCGTAGCCGGCGGACAGAAAGGCCTGATCGAAGCAGCGCCGGGAAGCAAAGAT
>JAZRYN010000064.1:0-6091 GCA_045600745.1 Lachnospiraceae bacterium | reverse complement strand
CGGCTTCGAGCGTGACCTCGCCAGTTTCCGGGTCGAAGACAACAAAGTATCTGCCTGCCGCATCAACAACAAAGCTTTCGGCGCCGTTTCCGTAAGCGATGCTCGGATCGGCGGTTTGCCGCACCTTTAGCTCGGCGCCCGCTTCAAGCTCGAACACATCGACACTTCTGAAAGTGCCGTTTTCCTGCGGTTCCATGGCAAAATCCTTGTCCCAGCTGCTGCCGGCGATCGTGCCGATCACGGTCCAGCCGGTCTCTTCTTCCACCTTTTCCAGTGTGATGCCGGTCTTGCCGTCATTAACAAAGCGGATGTAGAAAAGGCCGTTTTCTTTTACGGAATAATTCAGGTTGCTCTGCCCGTCGGAGGGGTCGGAGCCGTAGGAAATATCCCAGGACATGCCCTGGCGTACCCTGAACTCATCGCCGGCCTTAAGCTTGATCGGATCGGCGGTGACCCAGACGTTCTCCGATTCCTGCATCATGGCAAAGTCCTTGTCCCAGTTGGTTCCGTCGATCGTGCCGATCACGGTGAAAAGCGCGGTCTCATCCTCCGGAATATCGATGATGCGGCCAAGCGAGGTCTTATAGGCGTCCAGCACTGCCTGGAGCCCCTTTTCATCGGAGGCCTTTTTTACACCGGCGGCAACCGCTCCCGCGATGGCCCACCAGTCGTCGCTTATCTGCCCCTGCGGGACGGATAAGGCGTTTTGACTGACTAACGCAGCAAGGGCGGGCGAGGCGGCGGCGCTGTCGCTGGCGAGTGCGGAAAGATTGGAAGGCACCCAGCCGAGCTTCTCGAAGCGCTGGAGCGAGCACTCCTCATCGGTCAGGAACTGAGCTAACCTGTGCAGTGCGGCCTGCTTTGCGGCATCGGCCTGCGGCTTCACGCCGATCAGGCTGCAGGCGGAGAAGGAGCCGAGGTGGTAAGACTTGCCGCCTACGGTAAAGGAGGGCAGCTCGGCAGCGCCGAAATCATCGCCCAGAATATCCTTAACAGTCTGGGCCTCTTCGATGCCGGAGATAACGACTGCCGAAGGCGCTGCCGCAGAGAAATCGGCGCCGGAGCTGCTGCTTCGATAGGCTTTGGAGCCGACGAGCGTTTTCATTCCCTTGACGGCGATGAGCCCTTCGGGGGAATTAAAGCTGTCACGGCAGGAAACGGCTTTTCCGGCGTCATCGTACTCCCATTCGGAACGGCAGCCGGCGGCGAAGAAAAAGGACGCGGCATACCAGCCGTTACTGACGTCGAAGGAGAAGGCTCTGCCGGCTTTTTCACAGTCCTTCAGCAGCTTTTCCAGAGAGCCGAGGTCGTCTTCCGGTATGATGCTCTTATCATAATACATGATGGAGCCTTCGCCGATGGCAAGCGGGTAGGC
The DNA here is from genome assembly GCA_045600745.1 of Lachnospiraceae bacterium. GTDB lineage: Bacteria > Bacillota > Clostridia > Lachnospirales > Lachnospiraceae > UBA6987. Next base: position 4,716 of record JAZRYN010000064.1, on the reverse strand, counting down.
ATACAGCTCGCCGCCGTTTTCCGCGGCAGAAACGGAAGCGGCGTCGTTTTTTTCCTCTACGTCTGAGGCCGCCGCCTTGCCGAGCTTCGCCAGCGCACCTGCCCGGATGAGGCGGGCGGTCAGATCCTGCGTAAAGAAGTACAGGTCACCGTCTGATTCCGGATCGGCGATCAGGAAAGCAGCCGCCTCAGCTTCTTTTACGGCTTTAACAGCGGCGTGGATCACGATGCCGTCCGTGTTTGACCGGTTGAAGTCATCGATCTGCTCACCGATCAGGCTGACGGCCGCTTCCGGGCACCAGACCGTGATTTCGTAAGTTCCGGTAAGCTGGGAGAAACCGCTTCCGGTCCCGGAAGGGTCGCTTTCGCTTCCGGAGGGCGCGGGGCTCTCCCCGGAGGCCGCCGAGCCGCCCGGAGCGGCGCTGCCGCAGGCACAAAGGCTTAACGCCATGGCAAAGGCAAGAAGCAGGGATATCGGTTTAAGAGATATTTTCGTCAGAGATATTTTCATCAGTCTTCCTCATCGGGATCTCGCCGGATGCGAAAAATACGCTCCGCAGATTCCGCAGATATTTGCTTTTTGAGCAGTAAATCGATCCTACGGCTTCTTATCTTACTAAAACACGACAAAAAAATCAAGACGAAGAGAGTTCAGGCCTCATCCGCGGCAGCCATGAGCTCCATCCCCTTTTTTACGATCTCTTCAAAAAACTCTGCCGGGATCAGGGCAATACCGCGCTCATCACTCACGACGATCAGCCGCTGTCCGCCCGTAAGCGCAAACCGTTCCCTTGCTCCTTTGGGAATGACGATCTGCCCTCTGTCGCTGATCGTAACGGCGCCCCAGATGTTTTTTCCGACGGGAGCCGGAGGCAGCACCCCGATGCCCTCAACGGATTCGGTCCTGACAAGACTGTCAAGCGTTGTCCCATACACCCTTGCAAGCAGACTGCATTTTTCAATGTCGGGAACGGTTGCTCCGCTTTCCCATTTCGCATAAGCCTGACGTGAGATGCCGATCTTTTCCGCGATCTCCTCCTGCGAATATCCGTGTATGCGGCGAAGTACAGCCAGGTTTTCCTTCAGCATGTGAACGCCTCCTCCCCATAGAATCAAGTATGTTCCGGTGAAAATACAGGCTTTTTCAGCCCGCCATATCTCTTTATAAATCAATCCTTTCAAAATGTATACAGGCTCTCCGGCAGGAGAGTACGGTCATAAGCAGCCATGCCGCGATCCCCGCGGCGAGAAGAAGCATCTGTATGGCGAGTTTGTCCGTGCCGAAGGCATTCAGCACTTCCAGCCCGGGGAAATGATGCAGGGCTTCAAATACACCGATACTGAGAAAGGAGACAATGGTATAAACAAAAAACGGTCTTCCGAGCTTATACGCCGTTTTGAAAAAACCGCCCACAAAAACCGCATTGAACAGCCCGAAAAGGAAGAAGGCAGCCCCCAGCGCAAAAGCGTTTGCATTCATCAAGGCATTGCCGCGATATACCGCCGCGTCTTTCAGGACGGTCATTCTTACGATAACACAGGCGCTCATCAAAATGAGCGTGCAAAGCTCGATCAGGCATACGAAGCCGTATTTTCCTTTTACCACGTCTTTCTTTGCCACCGGAAGAAGTGCCGAGAAAAACGTATCATTGGCTTCTCGGGCAGACTCGAAGCTTTTGTACAGCCCGAGCGACGGGAAGAATACCCCGCACAGCACCGGATAACCGGGGAGGAAAAACATCAGTCCGAACAGGATGAACAGATAGGAGAGCGCTGACGCACAGAGCTTCATTTCTTTTCGCATGATATTACGCATGAGCGGCACTCCTCTCCATTCGAAGCATCGTTTCTTCAAGACCTTCCCCGGGCCGGGAATATTTTTCGGTGAAGTCCTCTTTTGATGCGGCGGCGATGATCTTTCCTTTTGAAATATATACGATATCATCGGCACATTTTTCAAGATCGGAAATAATGTGTGTGGAAAAAAACACCGCGGCTCCGTCGTTTTTGAGCTCCGTAAGGATATCCAGAAGCTCATCCCGCGAAAACGGGTCAAGGCCGCTGGTCGGCTCGTCCAGGATCAGCACCTCACACCTGTGGGAAAGGGCGATAAGCAGACTAAATTTCACCTTCATGCCTTCAGAAAGCTCTATCGGCATTTTTGATTCATCAAGACCGAATAATTCAAGATACTTCCGGTAGGCTTCATCATTCCATGTGTCATAGAAGCTTCTGACGACCGGAACGATATCCTTGATCTTTTTCCTCGGATACCAGCTGACCGTACCGGCCGAATAACCTATGCGATTTTTGATCTCAGCCTCGTTTAACGCCATGGGCTTCCCGAAAAAAGAGACCGTTCCGCTGTCCGGGTGGACCAGATTCAGCATGGCCTTGATCGTTGTTGTTTTACCCGCGCCGTTTCTTCCGATGAAGCCGGTGATCCTGCCTTCCCGGACATCGAAGGAAACCTTCGAAAGCGTAAAGGAAGGGTAGTGCTTTACCAGATCTCTCACTTCGACAATACTCATATATCGATCTCCTGCCTTTGATCTATATGAATATTGTAACGCATGGCTGCCGGTATTTCCACCAACCGCAGATAACAGATTTTTCTTCTTTATGTTATGTTCGGTTGCCTTTTCTGCTTTTCCACAAAGAAGACCGTCTGATCCTTTCCGGAGACACTTCCGGTAGCAGGGCGCCCCCGTTTCGGCACGGACCGGGAAGGTCCCCTGTTTCCTGCGGCTGTACGTTTGGAACGGCAATAAAAACGGAACGGGCATATTCGGAAAAAATAACGGAAATATGCGGGAAAATAACAGACACAGACAGCGTACAAACCTTGACAAAAGAACTTGAAAGTGCCAAAATTTATTTGAGTAACTATGTATACTTGACAGATATGACTGTCGGATGAATAACGAAAAGGAGGAGCGAAAGTGAAAAAACCGAATCGATTACTCAGTATTGTCCTGGCAATTCTTTTGGTGCTTTCGGTGGTGCCGAGCACCGCATATGCCCTGGCTCCCGGGGTGGATGCCTCAGCGGCGCCATATGTCAATCAAAGCGGCGATGCGAATACCTTCGCGTATGGCATGCCCTTTGCCACTTACCGAGTGTTTCCGTCTTACCTGCAGGTGGGCGGCACATACATGTCAAGCTTCGTGCCCAAAGATCCTAATCTTGTCCAGAAAAAATACTACTGTTCCGTTTCGGGAGCGAACACCGATACGGCGGTGATGAGCGATGCGGTTGTTTACACAGGCGCGATCGGGCCGAACGGAACAGCGACCATTCCCGGCGAGGCTTTTGTTATGACGTTCGCCGGTGCTGCGGTCGATATTGAAGGAGGCCGTCATGATGTCCGCCTGACCTTCAGCGATATCGAAATCAAAAACCGTGACCCGCAGAGAACGGCAAGAGCGACGGGCGTCTGTTACGGAAGCATCTGGGCGTTAGCCGCTATGTATGACAGCGATACTCTTGCTTCGGGCATGACCATAGGCGCTCTCAAGACGCGTCTTATCTCAGACAACTATGTGGATATGACGGTCAAGATGGAAATCCTGAACACCGGCTATGACGGGACGCTCGCCATTTCCTTTAAGGATATCGACCAGGCGGATAAGCATACGGGGAACTGGGATACCGCTAATTCCGAAAGAGTAATACTGATAACCGAACCGGCGTCCAAGGTCTTCATCACGGCGGCTCCCAACAACCTGCTTCGGGTGACCAAAGATGCCTCCGGCCTTGTTTTCAGAGGGACAAAGGAGGACGGCGAAACCTATTACTCCGGCATGACGACTCTGGCCGAGACGACCAATACGCTCAGGTGGCGCGGCGGAAACTGTGCTACGGGGCTTTACGGCGGGTCCTTTAACCTTGGCATCCGTCCGCTGTACAAGGCCTATAATGCAAACGGTACGATCGCTGCCACGTATACGATCGGCACCGCCGGCGGCGATATTTCCATGTCTGAGAACTACGATGGGTCAAACATCGTTTACTCTGCGCAGACACAGTTTTACGGCTCATCAAAATATGTCGTAAGATTTTATTCGCATTATAAGCCGGTAACGCTTAAGATGACGCCTAAGGAAGGATACCGGCTGACGGATCTGAACACGACCACGGCGTTGTCGGGGACGGATTTCAGCGGGACCTCTCTGATGAACGCAGTGGCGAATAATACCTACAGCTTTACGACGGCAAACGAAAACGCCCGCTATTACAATGCGTTCTATGTGCCGATCACTTCCTCGATCAAGGTCCATAAGGTAGATCAGGACGGACAGCCGCTTGCCGGCGTCACCTTTACGGCGTCGGGCACCTCATCGGTGCTGGGCAATTTCGAGATCAGTGCCGAGACTGACGGAAACGGTGATGCGGTCATCAGCGGGATCCCTTACGGAACGGCAGACGATACCTATATCCTCACCGAAACGGTACCGGACGGCTATGAGGCAGTGGGAGAAAACCCGATCACCTTCCACTACAGCGATACGCAGCAGACCTTCACGATAACCAATAGAAAATACTACACCGTGACCTATGAGGTGAAAGATGATCCGACCTACGGGGCGCCGGATGATTCCAATACCCCGGTGGATAACACCAAATATCAAAAGAATGATCCGGTCGAGGTCGAGGACGACCTGACGACGACGCAGGACTATGCCATTGATCCGGCAACCGGAGAACATATCCCCGG
>JAZRYN010000063.1:0-10541 GCA_045600745.1 Lachnospiraceae bacterium | reverse complement strand
GGCGCCGCCTTTTTTGACCGTGCCGAGATCAAGGACGCTCTTTCCTACCTGCGCATGATCGCCGCGCAGGACGACCTTTCCTTCCGCCGAGTGATCAATCAGCCGAAGCGGAACCTCGGGCTGAAACGGATGAAGTTCCTGAGCGAAACGGCGCAGACAGAAGGAAAGACCCTTTGGCAGACGCTGCTTGCTCACCGCGAGGACCCGGTATTGGAGAGAACAAAGGCAGAGGAATTTATTGCCTTGATCGAGCGCTTTATGAGGCTTTCCGAAAAAATGCCCGTCTCGAAGCTCTTTACTGAGGTGCTTGCCGCCTCCGGCTACGAGGCGATGCTGCGCACCGAAGGCGACCAGATGCGTTTGGACGATCTCGCCGAGCTCAAGCAGACGATCCTTCAATATGAGATCAACTGCGGGGAGGAGGCGGCGCTGCCGGATTTCCTTGCCCATATTGCCCTTTTTACCGAGGCCGATGCTGTTGATGAGTCCGACAAGGTGAAGCTGATGACCGTTCATGCCGCCAAGGGGCTGGAATTTCCCTACGTTTTCCTGATCGGCTTGAACGAGGGGGTATTCCCGGCAAAGCGCACCGATTCCTTTGAAGGCATGGAGGAGGAACGCAGGCTCTGCTTCGTTGCCATGACAAGGGCGCAGAAGGGGCTTTTTTTAAGCGGAGCCGAAGGCCGCAGCTTCGACGGCGCACCGAAATATATGTCCCGCTTCCTGTTAGATATCGCCCCCGGTCTCGTTTCCTATGATACCGCCCCGCGGGAAGAGCTCATCCGGGAAAGCCGGGACTACGCCGAAGCCGCCAACAAGACCCTTGCGGCCAGAGCAAACAGCCCCGAATTCCATATCGGCGACCGCATAAAGCATGCCATCATGGGCGAAGGCGTCATCACGGACATTGATATGAAAAAAAGCGCCTATATCGTCAGCTTTGCGGAATTGAAGACTCCCCGTGCCATTTCCTTCCGGGCGAAGCTCATGAAGCCGTAAAAGGCGCTGGGGCACGAAGCTCATGCATCGATAAAAGGCGTCACGAAAAACCATTTTGTTTTTCATGACGCCTTGGGTCTTTTCGGGTCTACCCGCACAGCCACATATACAGGATCCCGCAGCATTCGCGGAGAAAATAGGTCGGGAGCAGGTAAGCCGCCGTTTTTGCCGGGAAGGTAAAGGCGGTAAGGCCCGCCCTCTGCGCAAGCTTCATGGCACGGTAGCAGTGATAATCATTGGTCACGAGAATCACATCACGGGGAAGCCCCTCCCTTTCGATCAGCTGCTTTGAAAAAGCGATGTTTTCCTTTGTGGAGGAGGATGCGTCCTCGATATACAGACGGTTCGGATCGATGCCTGCCCGCACGAGCTCATTGTAAATACATTTAGCTTCGGCGGTATCTTCGTCATCCCCCTGACCGCCGGAGCAGACGGCTTTCACTTCCGGATGCTCTTCCAGATAACGCGCCGCGGTTCCGATACGGTTTCTGAGCATAAGGCTCGGCACGGAGCCGTTCACCCGGCAGCCGAGAATGAGCAGCGTCACCGCATGACCATCCGCAGGGCGCTGTTTCGCGGCGCCTGTCAGCAGACCGCCGAAAACGAGAAGTACGGCAAAGATCAGCGCCGCCAGAACATACAGCACCTTATGCAGCCGCCGCGGCAGCCTTTTCCGGAAAGCGCCGTACAGGATCAGGACCGCACCAAGCGCAATTCCTAATGCGGACCCGGCATTAAAAACGATTCCCGGAAGGGGAAGAATAAAGACAAGCAGACAGAGGACCCCGGCAGCGATAAAACAAATACCGATCATACTTCTTCGCAGAAGGCAATGGCCAGCGCATCGGGGCCGACGTGGGCGCCGATGATCAGACTGACTTCGGTGACAAACAGCGGCTCGCAGCCAGTCACCTCATGAGCCTTCGTCAGATAATCCAGTTCTTCCGCCCGGCAGTTGGTGTGCGCTCCCAAATAATAGCGCTTGTCCAGCTTCTTCCGGGCAAGGATATCCAGTATCGCTTTCTTGGCGGCATTCTGGCCGCGGCATTTCATGAGCGGAACGATCTTGCCGCCTTCGAAATGCAGGATCGGTTTGATCTGCAGCATGCTGCCGACTGCCCCGGATATCGGAGAAAGCCGGCCGCCGCGGACAAGATAATCCAGATGATCGACGATAAAGAAAACATCGCAGTGCTTTTTCTTTTCTTCCAGGACCGCAGCATTTTCTTCCAGACTCTTTCCCGCCTCCTTCATATCCTGAGCCATATAGACGAGCAGGCCTGCCGCAATGGCTTCCAGATAAGTGTCCAGCACATAGATCCTTGCGCCCGGATAGGCTTCCTCCAGATCCTCTGCCTCCGTTAAAACCGTATTGTAGCTCCCGCTGCATTCGGAGGAAGCCATAAGGACCAGGATATCATGGTCTTTTTTCAGTTCCTCCTCCATGATCTCCCGGACGCGCTCCGGATTGCAGCCCATGGAATAGGCCCGGTCCTTCGCCAGGCGGTCATAAAACTGCGGAGGCGTCAGCTTGAGCTCATCGCCGTAGATCGTGCCGTCGTTAAAATGGTAATATTGAGGAAGGATGGAAATTCCTTTTTGGGCCGCATAATCAAGATCAATATCGCAATTCACATCGGACATGATCACATAATCTCTCATTGTACAAACCTCCTAATATGACAGAGCGTAAATTCCGTTCAGAACTGTTCCGGCAAGCGCTCTCCGCCTGTGCGGAAAGCGCATGGTGAGCCGTTTCGCTTCATTCCCGCTGACATCAGCAGCAAGTTTATATACTATATCACAAATACGCCTGATTGGAAAGAGAAAACTCACGCCGGCGCCGTTGCTGCAGGCGGCGGGTGCAGGCGGCGGCAGGCGGGTGCAGGTGACGGTTGACGGCGGTACCCGACTCATGCCGGCGCCGGTATTTCACCTTTCCTGCCGATACGGGCAGAGGATACAAAGCCCGGCAGAGAAACGATTCTGCGTCTGCCTGCCGTTTATTTGTGAAAGCGGAAATCCTCCGGCTTCAGTGCCGTAATAAAGGCAATCAGTTCGCGCATGATCTGCGAAGGATGATGAGATCTCTTGTAGAAAAGGCCGGTTTTGATGTACAAGGGTTCTTCAAAGGAGCGGAAAACCAGGTCGCTCTGGTTCAGAGAGGTGAAGTATTCATCATAATTGATAAAGGCGACCTGCCCGGCCTGTTGTACGATATGAATCATGCAGGAAATCTGATCGTGGACGGAGCGGGTATTCGGAACAAGTCCCTGCTTATGAAACTCCCGTCTTACAATGGCATTGATGCGGGAATTATCTCCCAGCATGGCTAACGGTTCTTTGTAAAGCAGCCTGCAGGGAATGCGCTCACAGAGTGCCAGCGGATGATCCCGGCGCAGCAGAATCCCAACCTCGGTTTCGGTCAGCGGAATGCTGATCAGGTCATTGTCCGGCTCATCCGGCAGTGCATTGTAGGACAGATCCAACTGGCCGCTGCGGATCATGCTGAGATGAAGCATCTGAGGAGCTTCGTTGATCCGGATATCGGCATTCGGCCACTGAGGAAAGAAATCCGCATAAAGGCGGGCAAGAAGCGGTCCGCTGAGGGTCGGAGAAAGCCCCAGCAAAAGAGTTTGCTTCGAATTCTGCGAAAAAGAGGATAACAGGTTCTCCGCCTCTCCGCATTCCTTCAAAATGCGGGATGCCAGAGCCATAAACTGCTCTCCTTCCACCGTAAAAATGACGTTTTTCGAATCACGCTGAATCAGCCTTACGCCGAATTCCTGTTCCAGAGAACGAATGGCAAACGAAATGGCAGGCTGGGAAACAAACATTTCTTCACTTGCTCTGGTAAAATTACGGTGCCGATAGACCGCCTCCAAATATTGTAAACGCTTTATGTCCAGCAAGAAATGCCTCCTTCGGCCTGAAACCGAGCCAGGTCTTTTTTTCTATACTACAAAGAAGACGCAGGGAAATCAATCAAAATCGCAAAAAATCATAGGGAAAAATTATATATAGGATAAAGAAAACTTATCGATGAATAATAAAGCAGTATTTTACAAAAATTAAAAAGTCGTTATGATTATCTTAAATAACTTAAGATTATTAACCGGAAATAAAGCGCTGAACGAATGAATTATGTAAATTTCCGCGCGTTTACGAAAGATTGGAAAGCGTGTGGTAATAATAGGGAGGAAAAAAATGAAAAAAGTATTATCCCTGATGCTGGCTGTCGTGATGGTATTTGCTCTTACCGCCTGCGGTGAAGAGTCGGCCGAAAAGACCTATGAATGGAAGATGGCTTTGAATTCCACCGAGGGCGACAATGCCTATGATACCGGTGCTGCGTTCGCAAAGAAGCTTGAAGAGCTGACGAACGGTCGAGTCAAGGTTACGCTGTACGGCGGTGCTCAGCTCGGCTCTACGACCGAGGTTCTTGAAGGCATGTCCGTCGGTGTTGCCGATGTGATGGTCGAATCTATCGGCACATTAGCTCCGTTCACCCCTCTGGCCAATGTGGAAGCCATGCCTTACATGATTCAGAGCATCGATCACTTCTATGCGGTATGGCACGGCGAAATCGGTGATGAAATCAAAGCCGCTGTCGGCGATGCAGCCGGCTTCAAGCTTCTCGGCGGCACCTATCGCGGCCCCCGTATCGTCACGGCTACCAAGAAGATGGAATCCATTGAAGATTTCAAGGGCTTTAAGCTTCGTGCCCCGAACCTGGAAATGTACATTAAGACCTGGGAATGGCTGAACGCCGCTCCTACTCCGATGGCCATGAGCGAGGTTTATACCGCTCTTCAGCAGAAGACCGTAGAAGGTCAGGAAAACCCGATGTGCGACTCTCTGAACTACTCTTTCGATGAGGTCTGTGACTACTGGATCAAGACCAATCATGTATACGGCTGCAACGTCGTCATCATGGACAAGAACTACTTTGAGAGTCTGCCGGAAGATATTCAGAATGCGGTCAATGAAGCGGCTGTGTTTGCCGGCAAGGAAATCTCCGAAGCGCAGGCTGCCAAGGATGCCGCTGCCGAACAGACCCTGATTGCGGAAGGCAAGAACGTGATTACGGTTGATAATGCCGCATTTGCCGAATATTTTAAGGATTTTGCCGCCAAAAATTATCCGGACTTCGCTGACTGGGTTGCCCGCATTGCGGAAGCAAACCCCGATAAGTAAGTACCTTTATCAGTCCGCGTCCCGCAACGGCCGCGGACTGCCGCTTTTAAGAAAGGTGTTTTTTTCATGCTGAAAGCCTATTCCAAATTTCTGGATGTCATAGAGAAGATCGAAAAGACCGTTTTGACCGCCACAATCGCAGCAATGACCGCGGTAATGATCTATCAGGTCGTCTTACGGTATATCTTTAAAACCGGTAATTCCTGGAGTGATGAATTTGTCCGGTATACCTTCATTTTCAATGTCATGCTTGCCGCGGCGATTGCCGTTCGCCGCAACAGTCATCTGCAGATCGATGTTCTGGTCAATCTCTTCAGCAAGCGGGCGAAAGCTGTGATGACGATTATTGCAACGGCTGCCGGGATTGCATTCCTGTGCATACTGTTTTCTTATTCGATTGCCCTGTGTGAAAAAGCTATCCCGAATATTTCCGTCGGGCTTCACATTACCATGGCTATTCCCTACGCTGCCATGCCTGTCGGTATCGTACTTATGGTTCTGACTTCGTTGGAAGTGATCCTTAAGAATATTGAGCTGCTGAAAGCAAAGGAGGATAACGAGCAATGAACAGCGGACTTATCGTTATTATCCTACTGTTAGTTCTTTCCTTCCTTGGTATCCCTATTTATATTGCCCTGGGGATCGGAGCTCTGGCGGCAATGAATATAGCCGGCCTTCCCGACATTGTGCTCCCTCAGAAGCTCTATGCCGGCATGAATTCGACTTCGCTTTTGGCCATTCCGTTTTTTATTCTCGCTGGAAATCTGATGTCCCGCTCGATAACCAATAAGCTGATAAACGTCGCCAATGCGCTGATCGGCCGTATCAAAGGCAGTCTGGGAATGGTGACCGTTCTGGCCTCCGGACTCTTCGGTGCTATTTCCGGTTCTGGTGTGGCTACAGCCTCCGCTATCGGCGGCATTACGATTCCGGCCATGAAGAAAGAGGGCTATCCCGTCCCGTTTGCTGCGGCGGTTTCTTCGGTTTCCTCAATTCTCGGCCCGATTATTCCGCCCTCCATTACCCTGATCGTGTATGCTTCCATTACCAACATTTCCGTATCCTCGCTTTTTATCGGTTCGGTGATTCCGGGACTGCTGCTGGTGGCGGCGCTGATGGGCTACTGTGTCTGGTACGGAAGGAAGCACAATCTGCCGTCTCATGAGAAGATGCCGGGAAAGGAAGTTGCCCGAACCTTTAAAGACAGCATCTGGGCGCTGCTCATGCCGATCATCATTCTGGGCGGTATTTTCGGCGGCGTGTTTACGGCTACAGAGGCGGCTTCCGTGGCCGTGATTTACGCCCTAATAATCAGTTTGTTCGTATACCGGGATCTGAAGCTGAAGGAAATTTCCAAGACTTTCGTCGACGCTTCGGTTTCCACGGCCACGATCATGATGATGGTCGGTCTGTCCAAGGCCTCCAGCTATGTAATCGTTACCTCCGGTCTGCCGCAAAAGATGACGGATTTATTTATGTCCGTAACCAAGAGCAAGATAGTGATTTTGCTGCTCCTGAATCTGCTGTTTTTAATAATCGGTATGCTGATGGAAGCCAATGCCGCGATCATCATGATGACGCCGATTCTGCTGCCGCTGATGACCGCGTTCAATATCTCCCCCCTGGCTTTCGGTATCGTCATGAGCTTTAACATGTGCATCGGTCTGGTAACGCCGCCGGTCGGTCTGTGCCTGCTCATCTGCAATCAGATCGGTGAAACCAGCCTGTCAAAAACCTTAAAGCAGCTCGCTCCCATGCTGGTTATCTCGGTCGTTGTGCTGATGCTGATCACCTATGTGGAGCCGCTGACAACCTGGCTGCCGTCGTTGCTTAAGAGCTAATTATTTTTTATCATTCAAAGGAGAAAAATATTATGGTTATCGGATTCTTAGGAATGGGTGTTATGGGGCTTCCCATGGTCAAGAATATCATCAAAAAGTCCGGCTGCAAAGTCATTGGCTTTGATGTGGCGCAAAACAGACTGGCTCAGTTTGTGGAAGCCGGAGGCGAAGCCAAGGCAGAGCAGGATGATGTCTACAAGGAAGCCGATGTCATCGTTCAGATGCTGCCGACGCATGAGATAATCAAGGCTTCGGTGCGCAAGGCCATTCAATTCGGCAAGCCCGGCAATATCATCATCGACTGCTCTTCGACCGCCCCTGATATCGTGCAGGAGCTCTATAAGGAAGTTCAGGCAGCCGGCATGTTCCTGCTGGATTCCCCGGTGAGCGGCGGAAATCCCATGGCCACAGCCGGTACGTTAGCGATTATGACCGGCGGTGACAAAGAGATTTTCGATAAGGTTAAATTTATTCTGGACTGCATGGGTAATCCGGTCTATACCGGAAAGTCCGCCAGCGGCAGCGTGACCAAGCTGGTCAACAACATGATTGCCGGCGCAAACCTGATTGCCATGGCGGAAGGATATGCCTACGCAGCCAAGGCCGGCATTGATTTACAGACCACCTTCGAAGCGACCCGGTGCGGCTTTGCCGGCGGCCCGCTGTATGATAATAAGGTTCCGAAGATGATTAACCGCGACTACGAGCCCGGAGCCAGAATCTCCGTTCATCGCAAGGATATCTTAAATGCCAAGCACTATGCTCACCATCTCGGCATCGATACCCCTCTTACCGACGTGACCCTCATGGTTATGGACTGGATGAACGATAATGGCTACATCGACTACGACCAGGCAGCACTGGTAAAATACTTCGAGGACAAGATGGGTGTGACGGTCGGACAGGAGCCCGAGCAAAAATAATTCATTTGTTCACGCAGCACAGACACGAACGGCCGGACTTTTCGAAGTCCGGCCGTTCGTGTTATCTTACAGTTCGGTCAGGGCGCGGGGCTTCACGCCTGCCGGAATCGGTGCTGCGTAGCCGCTTCCGGCACGCTTGTGAAATTCCTCTTTTGCCTTTTCGAGAAGCTCCGGATGTTCGATCAGACTGATCAGCGTTTCCCCCATGATAACGCCGGCGTAGCGCATGGCGTCCTTCGCCGCAGAGCTCTTCCCCTGAGCGACCGCCTGCCAGGAATGACCGGGCGTACCAAGGCACCACGCTGCCGTACTCAGCTGGGCAAGCGGACAGAGCCAGCTCACATCACCAACGTCCGTCGAGCCTGCCCCTGCTGCCTCGTCCTCATGGAAATCATACGGCTGCTTCTGATAGGCATAAGGCTGCTCCGGATCGGCATGCGGAAGCCCCATCAGCGTATTTCTCGTCAGGGCTGCCGCATATTCCGTATCCTCCCGGCACGGCACAGGCGGTGCGATTTCCTGCATGATGCGGTCCATCTCCCGCTGCAGCGTATCATTCATCAGCAGATTCGAACAGGCCTTGACAAATTCATGGCTCTCCTTCGTTTCCGTCATCAGTGCCGCACCCTCGGCAATTTTCAGCACCCGCTCATACAGCTTGCGAACCTCTTCATTAGTCACCGCACGGATCAGATACAGGGCTTCGGCATGGGGCTGAACTACATTCGGGGAGATACCGCCCGCATCAATGATCGAATAATGGATACGGGCCGTTGAAGGCATATGCTCCCGCAGGAACTGCACACCGATATTCATCATTTCCAGCGCGTCAAGTGCGCTGCGTCCCTTGTCCGGATCGGCGGCGGCATGCGCTGCCGTTCCGTCAAATTTGAATAGGATCTGATAATTGGCGAGAGAGGAGCTTGTACGGACCTTATTGACAAAGCCGGGATGCCAGCACACCGCCGCATCCAGCTCGTCAAACACATGGTCGCGTGCCATAAAGGCCTTGCCCGATCCGCCCTCCTCTCCTGGGCAGCCGTAGTAAATGATCGTCCCTTCTGCGCGGCTTTCCTCCAGATACCGTTTGACGGCGAGCGCTGCGGCAAGTGAGCCTACCCCCAGCAGGTTGTGGCCGCAGCCATGTCCTGCATTCATGCCGTTAGGCTTTTTTTCAAGGGCGCCGGCTTCCTGCCCAAGGCCGCTTAAGGCGTCAAATTCGCCCAGAACGCCAAGCACGGGCTTTCCGTGACCGAAGCGCCCGGAAAATGCCGTCTCTATCCCCGCCAGCTTCTCTTCTACGGTAAAGCCTTCCTCGCGCAATAAGTTTTTCAGTGTGGCTGCCGATTGATATTCGGAAAAGGCAAGCTCCGGTGTTTCCCAGATAGCATCCGCTGCCTCATCAAGCTTTGCCGCCTTTTCTTCTATTGCCTTACTTGCCGTATTCACGTGTATTCCTCCTTATATTGCCTATGATATGTTATTGTAACAAACCCCCGCCGTTTTGCCAACATTTCCCGGTCACGACAAGCCTAAAAAAGACACCGGCGGTCAACCGATGTCCGTATAATTCATATCCGTTTCGCTTCCATAAATCTGAATTTGATGATTAATATGCTATCCTCTGCAAAACATGATTGTCACCGTCAGATACAACTTCTATTAAAGGCATGTCACTCCTTTGACAAGAAAAATATTTCCTCGCATACATAAATACAGATTCAACGTCATTTTTCTCAACTGCTTCTGAAGCCAGATTAAAGAAAACCTGATCATAGCGAAAAACACGACTATCTTCTACCTCGACCTTCAATAGAGCAATTTGTTCTTTGGTAAATAGTCCGTTTTCAATACAATCATCTTTAGCATAATCCAATGCCTCTTTTTCAGTTTCACAGTAATAAACACAATTTAATCGTGACACAGACTTAGAGAACTCAGTTTCTCGAACATGTTCAAAAATTCCTTCTACTGAGTCTTTCTGATAATTGTCATATTTTCTTAATCCTAGCGCATTAACTTCACGACTCATATACATAGTAGAAAGAAATACAGCATCAAAAATCTCTCTAGATATTCTTAACGCCAATATATATGGTTCTGCAAATCTATAATTATTCTTATAATCATTGATCAACCGTTCTGCACCATTATAAGAATCAACTGAATAATGATAAAGTATCATTTATTTACCTCCGTTAAATATTAATATGAATCTATCGAAATCTTAACCTGTTATCGGCTGCTATAAGCCGTTAATAAAATCCTTGAATACAAAGGCGATTTCGCAGCTTGCTCACCCACCCGCGTTATACGGTTCCACACGGTGTTACCCTTGCCCTCAATGCCTCATAAGGGCAAAAGCAAGGGAAGGAAAATCTGGTAAAACGATATAACAACATGCGGCAGCCGGGAAGCTGCGGCATATACACAAACTAATTATACGAAAGATTTTGAGTATGGACAAGTACATTTATGTTGAATACAACGGTCTTTGGTATGAGCTGCGAGGCGATCTTTACATTCCCTGCCTGACGGTCCCGGAGGAAGAACAGCAGCCCATCGGCATGTGAGGGCGTCG
>JAZRYN010000062.1:0-4008 GCA_045600745.1 Lachnospiraceae bacterium | reverse complement strand
CGGGTGGAGGGCAATGGTATACTGCGTAAGATCGTTCGTCCCGATGCTGAAGAAATCAACCTTTTCAGCCAGAATATCGCTTATCATGGCGGCAGCAGGCGTCTCTATCATAATGCCCTGAGGCGGAATGCGGTAAGCTTCATTCCTTTCATCCAGCTCCTGTGCGGAAAGACGAACCTGTTCATTGATGGCGTCTATCTCCTCGGCGGAAGCAATCATAGGATACATGATAAACTCGTTTCCGTATACGGCAGCACGAAGAAGCGCCCGAAGCTGCGTTCGGAAAAGCTCCGTGTCATCCAGACAGATCCGGATGGCACGCCTGCCCAATGCAGGATTTTCTTCCTCTGCCTGCCGGAGACAGTCGGTTTTCTTATCGGCCCCGATATCCATGGTTCGGATAACGACCTCCCCGCCATTCATTCCTTCAAGAACCGCCTTATACGCCCGGAACTGTTCTTCCTCGTCAGGAAGCATGGAACGGTTCATGTAAAGGAACTCCGTACGGAAAAGCCCTATGCCGTTCGCCCCGCCGGCGATAACATCTTCAACATCTTCGGGCTTCGCAATATTGGCAAATATCTTCATTCTGCCGCTGTAGCGCTCAGCAGACAGCAGCGAATCCTCCTCAGCACGTTTCCTGTCGTAAAATTGCCGTTGCGTATCTTCATCCGGTGAAAGTACCAGCACACCGCCTTTCGCATCAAGGGCAGCATATTGGGCGGCGGCCACCTGCTCTCTTTGAAAATCCACCGAGAAAAGATACGGAATACCATAATTTCCTGCAAGAATAGCCGTGTGTGAGTTGGCGCTTCCGTTTCGGGTAACGATCCCGAGGGTGAGAGAACGATCCAGTTTGGATATCTGCTCCGGAGTCAGCTCCTCCGCCACAAAAATACAGGGGAAATCCGGAGCATCGCTGCCCTGAACTCCCATCAAGGCAAGAGAGAGTTTGCCAGCCACATCACGCATATCGAAAGCCCGGGCTTTGAGATAAGCATCCTCCATCCGCTCAAAGGCCTCCGCCGCTTCATTTCCCGCTTCAAACGCCGCGTATTCCGCGTTCATTCCCGCAGCGATTTTTCCCCGGATGCTGTCGATCAAAGATTCATCCTCCAGCATAAGAGCCTGCGCTTCCAGAATATCCGCAGCCTTTTTATCAATAGAACGGTCTGCGGCAGAAAGATCGCTCTTTACCTGTCGAAGCGCAGAGTCAAAACGCAGCAGCTCGGCAGCAGAATCGCAACCCGTCCGCTTAACAGGACGAGGCGTTTCAGGCTTGAGAAAAATCCTCCCTACGGCGATCCCACCGTTCCCGGTCTTACCATGAATGATCTCAGAATTTCCGCTGACCTCAAAAACCGTATCCTCCGGCTGCGTTGAAGCCGTTTTCGATTGTTCCGATTGTTTTAATTGTTTTAATTGTACGGAAACTTCTTCCGTTGCGGTATCTGTAATAGTATGCAACTGCCGTTTGACCTCCTTTTCCACAAACTCCACATCCAGCCCGATGATAACCTGCACAGAGGTTTTTCCCATCTTCATCACTCCAGCAGCGCCGGCTTTTTTTATGTCGGAATCACAGCAGAGAGCGTTGTCCTTCACCTCTATGCGCAGACGTGTAGCACAGCTTGATACAGAAATAATATTCTCTTTCCCGCCAAGTCCCTGTATAATGCCCGCAGCACGCAGCGCTTCGCGGGAGGCTCCGGAAAGACCGACTGCGTTTTCTGCGGCAGGCTCCGTTTCGTCCTCCTCTTCATTCCCGGGCGTTTTCAGATTAAATCTGGTAATAAGCAGACGGAAAACAAGATAATAAACTGCAAACGCCGCAAGTCCTAAAGGGACGATCAGCAGCGTCTTCTGCGCCGCCGGCAGAGAAGCCGAAAAAATAAGGTCAATCAGTCCTCCGGAAAACGAGAAACCCGCCCGGAAGCCGCAGACATTGGTGATATAGGTAAACACACCGAAAAGAACGGCATAAACACCGTACAGCGCGGGGGAAACAAACATAAACATAAATTCAAACGGCTCCGTAACGCCGCACAGCAGCGAGCTTGCCGCCGAAGACATCAACATTCCGGAAGCCTTCTTATTCTCTTTCTTGAAGCTCCTGCGCATGGCCAGCGCCGCAGCCGGGATGCCAAACATCATCGACGGGAAAAAGCCGGACATATACATACCCAGAGACCAGCCGGCCTGTTCGCTGGTCTTTCCTGCCCAAAACGCCGTAAGGTCGCCAATGCCGATGGTATCAAACCAAAATACATTGTTGAGTGCATGATGAAGCCCGAAGGGAATGAGCAGACGGTTCAGCGTAGCGTAAAGCGCACTTCCGAAGTAACCCATACCCGCGATTTTTGCACCCACAAACACAAGACCTGCAAAGAGAAGCGGCCACGCGACAACAAGAACAGCGGAAACAACGATGGAAATGAGCCCGGCAATTATGATGCCGAGACGTTTGCCGCTGAAGAAACTGGCCCAGGATGGAAGCCGGGTATCCTTGAACCGCTTGATACAATGCGCGCCGATCAGTCCGGAGAGAATCCCGATAAATGGGTTCTCAATTTTGGAAAGCGCCAACATGACGGTCTTGTTTTCCGTGATCTCCGGAAAAATTACAGAAACATGATCGCCGGAAAGCAGCGTTGTAATCATCAGCCAGGAAACCAGCGCAGCAATGCCGCCGTTCCCTTCGCCATCCGCCATGCCAATGCCAACGCCAAGTGCAAAAAGAATCGGCATATGATTGATGACCGCGCCGCCGGCTGTGCAGAGGAAATAACCGATCCTTGCTCCGACACCGACAATTTCGCCGCCCTGCATTCCTGCGGGGCAGAGAAGATACCCAATCCCCATCAGAATACCGCAGATCGGAAGACAGGCAACGGGAATCATCAGCGAACGTCCCATCTTTTGAAGATATTTCATGGCAGCTCCCTTCTTTTACAAATGTTCACTCAGATACTTGCGCAGAGCCATAAGCGCCTCACGCTCATCTTCCCCGTGCGCTTCGACCTTCAGTCTCGTACCCTGCTTTGCACCTAAAGACATAAGATGGATGATGCTGTTCGCTTTCGCACTTTTCTCCCCTGCCGAAAATATTATTTCACTTTTATAATTTTTCGCCAGCTTCACGAGCGCCCCGGCAGGCCGGGCATGAATGCCGACCGGGTCTTTGATCGTATAGAAAAATACATTTGGCTCTCCAAAGGACAGTATCGTATCGCCGTGGCGAACGGAAACAGAAGCTCCGTGCGCCATTCCGGCGTCCTCCTTCGTGATTTCATCCACTGTAATTCCATCATCGGAATCGTCATTGTGCAGCAAATTCTCAGGACGGATGACCGCTCTGGTAATAAGCCAACCCATCACCACGCTGATACTAAGCCCAATCAAATACACCATCATAGATTTCAGCGAAAGATTCGATCCTTCCGTCATAGCGAATATGCCTAAAACTCCGGAAAGACCCCATGTGCGCGATGTCGATTGCATGAGCATGACGAACGCGCCGCCGAAGCCGGCGCCCAGTCCGGCAGTAATAAACGGTTTCCCCAAAGGGAGCGTCACCCCATAGATCAGCGGCTCCCCGATACCCAGTATTCCGGCAGGAAGAGCTCCAGCAATAATCGATACCATCTTCCGATTGTCGGCTTTTCGCGCCAGAGTTCGAATGGAAAGCGCCGCGCCGACCTGCCCCGCCCCAGCCATGCACAGCGCCGGATATAACGTTATATAGCCAATGGTTTCAAGCTGGATCGCATACAGCCCCACAAGACCATGATGCAGACCCATAGAAACCAGCGGAAGGAAAATCGCGGCGGAAACATAGCCGACCAGCATACGCACCACAGCGTTCTCGCTCATGCATACAGGCCATAGCCCATCGCAAATCGCCGATGAAAGAAAGCCCATGGCAGGCATGACGAGGAAAACATACGGCACAACAAACAGAAGCATGGTAAGAAGCGGCGTAAACATAACCTTCATGGCATTGGGAAT
>JAZRYN010000061.1:0-2076 GCA_045600745.1 Lachnospiraceae bacterium | reverse complement strand
CTGAACAGTCTGAAATACTTTTGCGAGAAAGCCAATGAATATCATATCATTGCTGCGGGCAGTCTCCTCGGTACTCTTTTGGCGCAGCCAAAATCTTATCCTGTCGGTAAGGTCAACCTGCTGGAGATTGCACCTTTGACTTTTGACGAATTTCTTCTTGCTAATGACGAAGGATTATACCGTTATTATTGCTCTATTCAAAAGGAGCAAAGCATCGAAGAGATATTTCACAAGCGCCTGATGGAGCTCTATCACTATTATCTCATTATTGGCGGTATGCCGGAATGCGTTTCTTCGTGGCTGAAATACAAAGATCCGGAAAAGGTATTGCAGATCCAGCGGGAGCTGATCGAGGTATATGAGAACGACTTTTCAAAGCACAACGGAAAAGTCAACAGCGGAAGGATCCTTCTGGTGTTCCGCAGCATCGTTTCCCAGCTCGCGAAAGAGAACGAAAAATTTGTTTACGGTGCCGTTCGCGAGGGCGGACGGGCGCGGGATTTTGAAGAAGCAATCGAATGGTTGGTATCTGCGGGGATGCTCAATCGTGTCTGCAATGTTTCCAAGCCGGAGCATCCGCTGCCCGCCTTTGATAAGCTGGATTCCTTCAAGCTGTATCTCTTCGACACGGGGCTATTAAAGTGCATGGCAGGAATTGACAACGGGGCTATTCTTTTGAAATCGAATTATCAGTTCAAAGGACCGCTTGCCGAAAATTTTGTCCTTCAGCAGCTGAAATCACAGTTTGACGTGGCGCCGCGCTATTACTCGACCAGATACGGAGAGATCGACTTTCTTTTGCAGAGCGGTCAGGAGATCATACCGGTTGAGGTCAAGGGCGGAGAGGACAAGAGTGCGCCGACATTCAAGAAATATATCGTGGAGAAAGCTCCGGATGCGGCTGTGCGATTCTCCGAAATGGGATATATGAAAAACGGTGCGATCACAAACCTGCCGCTGTATCTTGCGAGCGCAGTAAGAAGATTGCTGTAATGGATGCGGGGAGGAAAAAACATGACAGAGTTAGAGATCATGCAGCACGCGAAGGGTTATCTGGATAAGCTGGCGCAGGGGATCGACCCGCTCACCGGGTACGAAGTGCCGGAGGATGACGTGATCAACAACGTGCGCATTTCCCGATGCCTGTTCTACGTCTCCGACGTGCTGCGGCAGGTTATCGAAAACGGTGGGATTCAGGTCAAGACCGTGAGGAACAGTGGAAAACCGCCCTTTTCGCTTTCTTATGAAGAGCGGGAACGCTATCCCTTTGGCGACTTTCCTGTCACTGTCAGCGTGATCGCTCAGCGGCTCAATGAGCTGGTGGAGCCGGAGACGATGCAGAAGCTGAAAACTACCAGCATCACAAAGTTTTTGCTGCAGTCCGGGCTACTGTTCGAGGAAGAAAGCGTTAGCGGCAGCAAGAACAAACGCCCTACGGAGGCGGGCAGGCAGCTCGGCATTTCCGCAGCGCAGCGCATAGGGCAAAACGGAGAATATACCGCTGTCGTCTACAGCCGCGAGGCACAGCAGTTAATTCTTGACAATCTGGATGCCATCATCGCCATTAACGCGACGCCTCTGCATGAAAATCAGGGTAAGCCCTGGGAACCGGAGGAGGATGACTATTTGCGCAGGGCCTTTCAGGCAGGCGTCGAGGTCAAAGAACTGTCCGATGAACTCAAACGCACGCGTGGAGCAATTCGCTCACGACTGAAGAACATGGGGTTGATTAAAGAGTGAACCAAACGGCTGTTTTTTCCGAAACAACATATCACCTGCTTGAGGTGATCCCGGGTTTGGACGATGGCAGCTACATTCTTTGCGAAAGCGGAGCCGGTCTTCGCTTCATCTGTCCGATGGATCGCTGGGAGGCAGCCGCACCTCCGCCGACAACGAAGGTGCACGCAAAAAGCTCTTCTCAGGAGAAAATTACGCTGTTTCTGGAGCTGTTTCACGGGCGCGACGATGTGTATGCCAAACGCTGGTATAACCACAAAACCCAGAAGTCCGGCTACACGCCGGCATGCCGGAACGAGTGGTCGCACGGCGTCTGCGACAAGAAAAAGGTTCGCTGTC
>JAZRYN010000060.1:0-8101 GCA_045600745.1 Lachnospiraceae bacterium | reverse complement strand
GATATGCCGTTATCAATATACAAATGGAATCTTGTGTGCAAGAGTAAAGTCTACATTTCCGAGACTAAGTTCTACATTGGATTGGAAGTGTAGAAGTTACAATTAAAATTTAGGAAAATTACAAAAACGCAGAAAGGGGGTTGTATTTTTTCCGTTTTTTCGTTAGAATATGAATCAAAGACTACGGCAAAAAAGCAGGTGGGAATTATATCGGTTTTCGGTTGAAGTTTCTCGCCGGCTTTTTTTGTGTAAGATCAAAATTTTTATCACCAAGGGGGAATTATGTCGAACGCTTATTTTGCCATCGAACGTCCTGAAAATGACCCGTTTCTCGCCTACCTTCCCGGATCGAAGGAGCGCACGGAGCTGAAGAAAGAGCTGGACCGCCAGTCTGCTTCCGTTATCAAGATTCCTCTCGTCATCGGCGGTAAAGAGATCTATACGGAAAAGACGTTTACGGTCACCATGCCTCACGATCATGCGCATGTGATCGCCGAATGCTCCGTTGCCGGCGAAAGGGAGCTCACCATGGCGGTCGATGCCGCCCTGGCTGCCAAGAAGGCCTGGGAGGAGATGCCCTGGGAACACCGCAGCGCCATTTTCTTAAAGGCTGCGGATATGATCACCGGCCCGTACCGCAAGGTGCTGAATGCCTCCACCATGCTGGGCCAGTCAAAGACCGTTTTTCAGGCGGAGATCGATATCGCCGAGCTCGCGGATTTTCTTCGCTTCGGTGTGTGGAGCGCACAGGAGATCTTTAAGGATCAGCCCGCCTCCGCTCCCGGGATCTGGGACCGTCAGGACTACCGGGCGCTCGATGGCTTTATCTGTGCCATCACACCTTTTAACTTCACCTCCATCGGGGGCAACCTGCCCATGGCTCCGGCGATCGTCGGCAACGTCTCCGTCTGGAAGCCGTCCCGCACGGCGGTGCTTTCAAACTACTATTTCATGAAGCTGCTCATGGCCTGCGGGCTGCCTGCCGGCGTCATCAATTTCGTTCCGTCAAACGGCGCCGACGTCGCGAGATATGTCATTTCGCGAAAGGAGCTGGCCGGTTTTCACTTTACCGGCTCCACCGAGGTCTTTCAGGGCGTCTGGAAGCAGATCGGAGAAAACATTTCCTCCTATCGCAACTATCCGCGCATTGTCGGAGAGACCGGCGGGAAAGATTTCATCTTTGCCCATAAGAGTGCCGATATCCGCCCGCTTGCCGCTGCCCTTATCCGCGGCGCCTTCGAGTTCCAGGGGCAGAAATGCTCGGCGTGCTCACGGGCCTTCGTTCCCGAAAGCATCTGGCCGCAGGTCCTTTCCGTCATGAAAGAAATGATGCAGCAGGTCAAAATGGGGGATGTCAAGGATTTCGATACCTTCCTTGCCGCTGTCATCGATAGAGATTCCTTTGAGCGCTGCCGGGGATACCTGGAACGCGCAAAAGCCGATCCCGGCTGCGAAATCGTGATCGGCGGCGGCTGCGACGGCAGCAAGGGCTGGTTTGTTGAGCCCACGGTGATCGTCTGCAAAAAGCCGGATTACGAGTCCATGATCAAAGAAATTTTCGGTCCCATCCTTTCCGTCTATGTCTATCCGGACGACCAGCTAGACGAAACGCTGAAGCTCTGCGACGAGGCGTCTCCCTACGCTCTGACCGGCGCCGTCTTTGCCCAGGACCGCGAAGCCATCGTTAAAATGGAAAAGGCCCTCCTGCACGCGGAAGGCAATTTTTACATCAATGATAAATGCACCGGTGCGGTCGTCGGTCAGCAGCCCTTCGGCGGTCCCCGCGCCTCCGGCACGAACGACAAGGCGGGAACAGCGCTCAATATGATTCGCTGGATGAGCCCTCACGCCGTCAAAGAGACCTTCGATCCCTCGGATGCCATCGTCTATCCTTATATGTCGGAGAAATAAAGCATGAGCATCCAAATCTATTCCGAGGTCGGGAAGCTCCGCAGGGTGCTTCTGCACAGGCCGGGACGGGAGCTTGAAAACCTCGTCCCCGCCTATCGCGAGCGCATGCTGTTCGATGACATCCCCTACGTCCGCATCGCCAGAGAGGAGCATGACGCCTTTTCAAGCCTCCTGAGCGAGCACGGCGCGGAGGTCATCTATCTGGAGGATCTTCTGGCGGAGGTCCTTCAGGATCCCGCTCTGCGCGAGTCGTTTACCAAGGAGTTTCTGGCAGACGCCGGCATCCGTCACCCGGATACCCTTGCCTGGTTAAGCGACTATTTTTCCCAGTTTAAGGATCCTGCTGAACTTGTCTGCCGGCTGATCAGCGGTCTTCGTAAGGAAGAATGCCCCCGCAGCAGCAATGTCTGGCTTACCGACTGGCTCACGAAGGATTATCCCTTTATCCTGGATCCCCTGCCGAACCTGTTCTTTACCCGCGATCCCTTTGCCACTGCCGGAAACGGCGTTTCCCTGCATCATATGCAGACGCTCGTGCGCCACCGGGAGACCCGACTCGGCTATTATGTCCTGCATTATCACCCGGAGTTTAAGGGCTGCCCGTTCTGGTACGATCCCTCTGACAGCGCCTTTATGGAGGGCGGAGATATCCTGGTGCTTTCCTCCCGCGTGATCGCCGTAGGGCTTTCTCAGCGCACGCACCCGGATGCCGTTGAGCTGTATGCAAAGCGCATTCTTGCCTCCGGCAGCGGCTTTGAAGAGATCCTGGCCTTTGATATTCCCAAGACGCGCTCCTTCATGCACCTTGACACGGTCTTTACTCAGGTGGATACGGACAAATTCATTGTCCATCCGGAGATCCGCGATACGCTGCGCGTTTTTTCTCTGACCTTAAACGACCGTTCCGTTTCCGGCCTCGCGATACGGGAGGAAAGCGATTCTCTCGATCATATTCTGGAACGCCATCTCGGCCTTCCCCATGTGACGCTGATCCACTGCGGGGGAGGAAGCCCCGTGGATGCACAGCGGGAGCAGTGGAACGACGGCTCGAACACCCTTTGCATCGCTCCCGGCGAGGTCATCGTCTATGAGCGGAATTATACGACAAACAGCATTCTCAAGGATCACGGGATCAAGGCCTATACGATCCCGAGCTCCGAGCTTTCCCGCGGCAGGGGCGGTCCCCGCTGCATGAGCATGCCGCTCATTCGGGATCTGATCTGAATCTCATTATTATTCTCTATAGGAGGAGCAACAATGGCAATCAATCTGAAAGGCCGGTCATTTCTGTCCATCATGGACTTCACCCCGCAGGAAGTGCGCTATCTGTTAGATCTGGCTCACGACCTCAAGGCCAAGAAGCGCGCCGGCATCCGCACGGACCTGTTGAAGGGCAAAAACATCGTCCTGCTCTTCGAAAAGACCTCCACACGCACCCGCTGTGCTTTTGAGGTCGCGGCAATGGACGAAGGAGCGGGCGTGACCTTTCTGGACGCAAAGAGCTCGCAGATGGGCAAAAAGGAATCTCTTGCCGACACGGCAAAGGTGCTCGGCCGCTTCTATGACGGCATCGAATACAGAGGCTACGACCAGAAGGTCGTGGAGGATCTTAAGGCCTACTCCGGCGTTCCGGTCTGGAACGGTCTGACCGACGTCGACCACCCGACTCAGGCACTGGCAGACATTATGACGGTCGAGGAATATGTCCATAAGCCCTTAAGTGAAGTGAAGCTTGCCTTCTGCGGCGACACCCGCAATAACGTCGCCTACTGCCTGATGTATATCTGCGCAAAGCTCGGTATTCACTACGTCGGCTTCGGCCCGAAGGAGCTTGCTCCCGCCCGGGAGGTGTTAGACCGGTGCCTTGAAGCGGCAAAGGAGACCGGCGCGGTCTTTACTATTTCCGATGATCCTGCCGTGCTTGACGGTGCCGATGTGCTTTATACGGACATCTGGGCTTCCATGGGTGAGGAGGATAAGATCCCGGAGCGCGTTAAGCTCCTGACGCCCTTCCGCGTCGATCGGGCGCTTGCGGAAAAAACGCACAATCCCAATTATATTTTCCTGCACTGCCTGCCCTCCTTCCATGATCTTGAGACCGCAACGGCGAAGGAGTGCATGGACAAGGGCTTCGATATCCGCGAGGTGACCGACGATGTGTTCCTGAGCACGCACAGTCACTGCTTCGATGAAGCGGAAAACCGTCTGCATACAATCAAGGCCGTCATCGTGGCAACGATGGCCTGACGGAGGCGTTCCGATGGCAAAAGCAGTAAAAGTAATCGTTGCCCTGGGCGGCAATGCGCTGCAGGAGGCAAAGGGCCTCGCAACTGCCGAGGCACAGCTCGAGGTGGTCAAGCGGACCTGCGAATACCTGGCCGACATTCATGAGGCGGGCTACGAAATGGCTATCGTGCACGGCAACGGCCCGCAGGTCGGCCGCATCATTCTGGCCAGCGAGGCGGCAAAGGCCGTGACCCCGCCGATGCCCTTTGACGTCTGTTCGGCCATGAGCCAGGGCTATATCGGCTATCACATCCAGCAGGGCCTGCAGGAGGCTCTGCGGAAACGCGGCCGCGCAGATCTTCCGGTCGTCACTTTAGTCACGCAGGTCGCCGTAGACCCGGAGGATCCGGCATTTCAAAGCCCCTCCAAGCCGATCGGCCCCTTCTATACCGAAGAGGAAGCTAAAGAGCTGGCCCGTGACAAGGGATATACGGTAAAGGAGGATGCCGGCCGCGGGTGGCGCAGAGTTGTTGCGTCTCCGATGCCGAAGGAGATCCTGGAGTTAGGTACGGTAAAGCGCCTCTGGGACTCTTCCATCGTGATCACCTGCGGAGGCGGAGGGATTCCGGTCATCCGCAATGCCGAAGGCGTCTGCGAAGGCACCGCTGCCGTTATCGACAAGGATCACGCCGCCTCTCTCCTTGCCCGCTCTCTGGATGCGGATATCCTCCTCATCCTGACCGAGGTGGAAAAAGTCTCGCTGAATTTCAGAAAGCCTGACCAGAAGGATCTTGATCACATGACGGCAGAGGAAGCCCTCCGCTATATCGAAGAAGGGCATTTTGCCCCCGGCTCCATGCTGCCGAAGGTAAGGGCCGCCGTCGATTTTGCCCTCTCCGCCCCCGGCCGGAGGGCGATCATCACTTCCCTGTACAAAGCCGCCGACGCCCTCGCAGGCAGGACCGGCACCCTGATCGAAAACAACTGACGGGCGCCGCACGGCCCCGAATATCATCCGCAGGAGGAAAACATGTACTCTTCAGAACAGATCATTGAAAAGACCAACCGTTACGGTGCTCACAACTACTCGCCGAAGCCTGTTGTCATCGTGAATGCAGAAGGCGCCGTCGTCACTGATCCGGAGGGCCGGAAATATTATGACATGCTCTCCGCCTATTCGGCGCATAACTTCGGTCACCGCCATCCCGAGATCGTCGCTGCCGCCAAGGCGCAGCTTGACAAATGTACCCTGACGAGCCGGGCTTTCCATTGCGAAAATCTCGGCGAATTCTACGAAAGCCTGTCAAAGCTGACGGGCAAGGACATGGTGCTGCCGATGAATACGGGCGCGGAGGCTGTTGAAACGGCGCTTAAGACCGCCCGTCTCTGGGGCACGAAGGTCAAGGGCGTCGAGAACGGCAAGCAGGAGATCATCACCTGTGAAAACAACTTCCACGGCCGCACGATATCCATCATCAGCTTTTCGACCGACCCGCTCGCTAAAGACGGCTACGGCCCCTACTGCCCCGGCTTCAGGACCATTCCCTACGGCGATGCCGATGCCCTGCGGGCAGCCATTACGCCGAACACTGTGGCGTTTCTGGCCGAGCCCATTCAGGGTGAAGCCGGCATCATCATCCCTCCGGAGGGCTGGCTGACGGAGGTCCGCCGCATCTGCACGGAGAACAACATTCTCTTCCTTGCTGACGAAGTCCAGACCGGCTTTGCCCGCACCGGCGACATGTTTGCCTGCTGGCACGAAAATGTGATCCCGGATGTTTATATCATGGGCAAGGCCCTCGGCGGCGGCGTGATGCCTCTCTCCGCTATCGCGGCAAACGAGGATATTCTCGGTCTTTATACCCCCGGCTCCCACGGCTCCACCTTCGGCGGGAATCCGCTTGCCTGTGCCTGCGGCATAAAAGCGATCGAGATCCTGCAGCGTGACGATTATCCGAAGCTGGCAAGGGAAAAGGGCAAATATTTCATGGACGGCCTGAAAAAGATCCACAATCCCGAGATCAAGGAGATCCGCGGCCGCGGGCTTCTGATCGGTGTGGAATTCTACGGGAATGCCTTTGATTACGTCAAAGCCTGCATCCATGAGGGCGTGCTCTGCAAGGAGACTCACGACCATACCATCCGCTTTGCGCCGCCCATCCCCGTCTCCTACGAGGAGCTTGACGATGCGCTTGCCCGCATCACCAAAGCGCTGAGCAAATAAGGGATAAGGCAGGGCGTCCGGCTTTATCACGGCTGCAGACAGCTCTGCCGGTCCATCCCGGCAGAGCTGCCTGGCTTTACGGCTGTTTTACTTTGACCTTGCTCCCCGCCGCATGATGTGATAAAAATGAATTGACCGATTCAGATCCAGTATGATTTGAAAGGAGATCGAAAAAGATGAGTGATACCAGAGTGAGGATCCAGGACGATCTGTATACGGCCGTCAACGGGAAATGGCTGGAGACCGCCGTGATTCCTGACGACCGTCCGTCAACCGGCGGCTTTGCCGTGCTGGAAGAGGATGTCGAAAAACTTATGATGGCGGACTTCCGGGCATTTGCGGACGGCTCTAGGACCACCGATATCCCCGAGATGAAATATGCTGTTGCCCTTTACCGAAAGGTGCTTGATACCGAAAGAAGAAACCGGGAGGGGATCGCGCCTATTCTGCCGCTGCTTTCGGACATCCGTTCCGTGAATACGCCGGAGGAACTGAACCGCCGGGCAAAAGAGCTTCTCATGAAGGGGATTCCTCTGCCTTTCCGCGTCGATGTTGATGTGGATATGCAGGATGCGCTGAGACACTGCGTTATCGTCATGGGCCCCGATATCATTTTGCCCGATACGACCTACTACGAGGACGGTAACGCCGCCGGACAAAAGCTCCTTGCGGTCTGGAAAGAGATGGCGGAAAAGCTGCTCGCCCAAACGCCCCTTTCCGGGGAAGAGCAGAAGCAGTACCTGACCGACGCCCTCTCCTTCGATGCGCTCGCCGCAAAAAAGGTCAAGAGCCAGCTGGAATGGGCGGAATACGTCAAATGCTACAATCCCATGGAAACCGGTGAAGTAGCGGCATCCGTCAGACCCTTTGATCTCCGCGGGCTTCTCGCTTCACTGTACGGCGAGGCCGCGCCGCAGAAGCTGATCGTCTACGATCCGAAGGCCATCCGGGAAATGAACGGATATTTTTCCGAAGAAAGATTCTCCCTCTGGCAGCACTGGGCGTATGTCATGACCCTGCTCGCCCACACGGGCCAGCTTTCGGAGGAGCTTGCCGCGCTCGGCCGTTCCTATCAGCGCGCCCTGACCGGAGTCGCTGCCGACCCCTCGCCGGAAAAGCAGGCCTATCAGACCGCGTCCCGTCTTTTCGCGGAGCCGGTCGGGGTCTATTACGGCAGGACTTATTTCGGCGAAGAAGCCAAAGAGGACGTCGTCGAACTCGTCCGGAAGATCATCGAGACCTACAAGCTCCGCATGAAAAAGAACCGCTTCCTCGCGGAGGAGACAAAAGAGCAGGCGGTCAGGAAGCTAAGCACCATCGAGATCAAGATGGGCTATCCGGATAAGATCCGGGCGTTCTGGTCCAAGCTGACCTTTGCCGAGGATGACTCGCTGTGCGCCGCCATGGACAGGCTCGCCGCCATTCAGCGCGAGGAGGAGCTTGCTAAGGCCGTAAAGCCGGTCGATCGGACCGAATGGCTGATGCCCGGCCACATGGTCAATGCCTGCTACAATCCGAACGCCAATGATATCACCTTCCCGGCGGCCATTCTGCAGAAGCCGTTTTATTCCCTGTCACAGAGCACCGAGGAAAATCTCGGCGGCATCGGCGCCGTCATCGGTCACGAGATCTCTCACGCCTTTGACAATAACGGCGCAAGCTTTGATGAAAACGGCAACCTCAAAAACTGGTGGAAGGAAGAGGATTTTTCCGCCTTTAAGGCGCTGACAAGGGAAATGA
>JAZRYN010000059.1:0-14925 GCA_045600745.1 Lachnospiraceae bacterium | reverse complement strand
TTAACGGATGACCGACAACATATAAAAATGCGAGGTCGCCGCTATACAGCCCCGCCACTCACCTCCACGTGTTCTGTAGTGTGTCAGTCTTATGAGAAAATAATATCAGAAGGAAAACAGATTAGATAGCGAAAGTCAGTGCGGTGTTTCATGCCACATTGGTGTCTTTCGCAGAAAGACGGGTTATAAAAATGAAGCAAATTAAAGTATCCAAGATTCTTATTGTTACAGCGTTGGTCATTTGCATTGCGTGCAGCATACCGATATCTGTGTTTGCTGCAAGCAAAAGTTACACTGAATCATATCGAAACTACGCTTGTTATTGTTCTCTTTCCGCAACATCCAGCCAGATCAAAGGTTCTTTTTCCGCCAGTCACACTTCCGGGGCTGCGATGAATCCAATTGAATGCTCCGTTTATGGCTTTGCTTTGGATGAAAACGGTATCGTGTTGGGTACGTTCTCAAAAGCGGAGACCGCTTACAGCAGCACTGATATATCTTGCACCGGCATCAGTTCTGTCTATCAGACCCCCTATTACACCCGATGCTCCTACCGCTTTATGGACAAAACATGGAGTCTCACGCTGTAAGCTACTCTGAAATTAAAAGTTAAGCAATAACCATCTACGGAAAACGACGCCGGGATGGTTATTGTTATTGGAGGTGTTGACTAATGAAAGGCATCCCACGATCTGCGGTACTTTTGTTGTTGATGCTGTTCTTATCCGCCTGTGCGGCAAACGGTAAAGAGGCAAGCACAGACAGTTCGGCAGACGCACGCCGTTTTCTCCGCCCCGGTATCACGTTCTGCTCCGATGGCACAACAGCCTATTTCCTCGGAAATATGCTCATGGGAGGCGAGCAGCTGCAATTTGCCGATCTTAACAGTGGTGTGTTCGGCGCCTTATGCGGCAGGCCGGAGTGTGCTCATCAAGACGAGCTCTGCAATGCCATGCTCAATAGTCCCGTTCAAGGTCTGAGCATTTATAAAGACAAGCTGTGGTGGGTCAGTTCACAGGAGTATCAGCCTCACATTTTCTGTGAAGAACTGGACGGAACAGCAAGAAAGGATATCCGGCTGCTGGATAATGCTGCCTATACAGCAATAAGCGGAAACGCCATGCTCTGCTTCTGGCAGGACTATCTGATCGCCTGCGGAAACACACTGAAAGTCACCGACGGACAAGCCAAAAGCGGTGCTGTGGCAGTAGCCTGCTCCTTGTCCGACCCAAAGCAGGATCTGATCTTGATGCAGGAGACATCTGAGGCAGAGGAATACATGGCCATGAGGATACAGCCCTTTGGCGATTATCTGTATGGCCTCTGTACATCGGAGCAGCGGCTCACCCTATGGCGCTGGCGTTCCGGCATGGATGCCGTTGAAGTTCTGTATGATGCAGCTGCTCCCTGCGTTGTTCACAGCTTCTGGATGCGGGAAGAAGAGGTGCTTCTCAGCAGTGCCGATGACGGAACAGTGTATTCCCTCGACTGCAGCACATGGAGCTTTCAGCCCTTGCTTACCCTGGAGAATGCCGAGCGGGTCGAGTTTACCGACGGGCTTGCTGTTTCTATGACAAGAGACGAGGATCAGACATTGGTACTGACGACCTCCCCGTTTGACGGCACAGAAACGAAAAAAATTCCTCTTCCCGGCTGTGAAGGAGCGGTGGCATTCTGCGGCGCCGATCATCGGAATCTGTATATTTACTGTCTGAACACGGAAAGCGGCGAAGACTGCATAATTGCCGCCTCCTTCGCCGACAGCTCTGTCAGGACGATTTGGGAAGGAGTACCCGGGATTGGAACTTAAGATTGAGCATTTACAAAAGCGATACGGCACAAAAACAGCTCTCTCTGATTTTTCCGCGGTCTTCTATCCCGGCATCTACGGCATTTTGGGCAGCAACGGTGCCGGCAAATCAACATTGATGAATCTGATTACAGACAATATTCCGCGCACAAGCGGCACGATCACCTTTGACGGAACAGATATCCTCCTGCTGGGAGATAAATTCCGTTCGCTGCTCGGCTATATGCCGCAGCAGCAGGGTCTGTATGAGCAGATGACCGCATGGGAATTTGTGTCCTATCTTGGCCGCCTAAAGGGTCTGAGAGGCAGAGAGCTTCGCCGTCAGGCAGAAGCTGTTTTTTCTTTGACCAACCTGTCTGAGCACGCACACAACCGATTAGGAGGCTTTTCCGGCGGAATGAAACAGCGGGTTTTATTAGCACAGTCACTGTTAGCCGATCCCAAAATCCTTCTATTAGACGAACCGACTGCCGGCCTTGACCCCGAAGAGCGCATCCGTCTTCGCAGCTTTATCAAGAAACTTTCCCAAGACCGTATTGTGCTGCTGGCGACCCATATCGTCAGCGATGTTGAGTCCATTGCCGATCAGATTCTCATGATGAAACAAGGCCAAGTCGTGAAGTTAGACACACCGCAGGCTTTGATTGCCGCCTTGCCGCAAACCGTTGTTCCGGTCACTGGCCGGCTGAGTCTGGAAGATGTATACCTGTACTGGTTGGGGAACTGTCAAATGGAATGGAAACCAGTATTCTGCTCCCGCAAACGGCTCGGCGCGCTGCTTCTTCTCCTTGTCCTGTGCGCTGCGGTATTTGTTTATGAAGAAGCCGGCGGGTTTAGCATCGCCGACCTGAAAGAGACTTATCATGCGGGAAAATATGCGGCTGAATTATCGGAAAGCTGGAAAAGCGAAAAAGATCTATCGGCTCTGCTGGATGCAGAAACGGAACGACTTTGGAATGAGGAACCCGTTTCTATGCGAAAGATCGCCGTACTGGAACACTTTCAGAAGCAAATCCGGCATCTGACAAGCTATGAAACTTACCTTCAGCGCATTCAGGAGCAGGCGCTTACCATTTCACAGGCAGCGATTTTCCGCACGGACGGCAGCTTCTCCAATCGCAACATAGAAAAAACAGCAAAGGATTTTTTGGCCATGAGCGGCACAAAGACCGTCTTTGGCCATACTCTGGCTGTAGAAGCTTGGCTCCAGTCTCCCGCCGGAGACATCTTTTTTCTGTGCGGAATCGTGCTGTTCGTTTTTGCTTTTCTTGAAGAGCGAAAGACAGGATTGCTGCAGGTGATCCGAAGCTGTAAAAATGGACGGTGGCAATTGACGCTCACACGTCTGGAAATTCTTGCCGCGGCATCAGTCCTGTGTGCCATTCTGTTTAACGGTACAACGCTCGGACTATCAGCGCTGCTGAACGGCGGTCTGGGCGATCTATCGCGGCAAGTTCAGTCGCTCGACGCCTTTAAGACCTGCACGCTGAAGCTGTCCCTTGGCGGCTGGATCCTGCGATACTTCTTCCTCCGCGCCTTTTTCGGGTTAGTGAAAGGGACCCTGCTCTGGTGTCTTGTGAGCCGCTATGACCGCATTCAGTTCCCCTTGGCTATTCTTGGGCTGATTGCTGCAGTGGAACTTGCTTTATATACGATGCTTCCTGAGCAGAGCGTTCTTTCCTTCTTTAAATACTGCAATCTGTTCAGCCTGATCGAGCTGAGCCGCTTTGATACCGTATACCGCAATCTGAATCTCTTTGGCTATCCGATTGGAAAACAGGCAGTTATTTTCACTGTTTCTTCGGTACTTCTTTTCATTTCCGCGTATCTGATGCTCTGCCGGCAGTATGTCTTTCATAGTGCCTCATGGTTTGAACAGCTGACAGGAAGTTTGCGGAAACGCTTTGGACTGCTGCACAGCCGATATTCTCTGCTGCAGTGGGAAGCCTTCAAGTCTCTGCGTTTTTCCTTCGGGATCCTTTTTTTGTCCTTGTTCCTCATTGCTGTTCTGAATATGGACTTCGTTGTCCGCAAGCCCGCTGACCCCGACGAAAGGTATGTCGCTTATCGGAATGATCTGCTTGGCCCGGTGGCGGATTCGGATACTTACTTTCAACAGCTTCAATCCGATTCAGCCTCCGTTCAGCGGCTTAGGGAAGAAGTTAGCCGCATCAGACAGACCGCGGCAGCAGAGGGTTATGAACCATGGCTGGTCGATCAGGCCGCCTTTGACGGTGTATACGGGAAATATAGTCTGGGCAGACAGGAGCTTCACGGACTTGTTTCCCTGGTGTTCGTGGTATTGCTCTGTTCCGGGCTCGGTGCTTTCGAGCAGCAGTCACATATGAACAGCCTGCTTCGCGCAAGTAGATCGGGGCGAAAGACGCTCAAACGGCGAAAGCTGCTGTTAGCGGCGATCTATGCCGCAGTGATCTGGGGGTGCGTTACCGCCTCAGAGTTTGCGGCATACACCAATTATACCTTGCAGAGCGCATTATCAGCTCCTGTACAGAATTTTCTCCGTTCCTTCTCACTCTCCGTTTCCCTGCGCGTCTATCTGCTGATGCTTTACGCCCTGCGCCTGCTGATGCTAACGGCGGCAGCATGGCTTGCTTACACCATTGGCGGCCGATGCAGGACCGTTGCCAAGGCGTACCTGCTGACCTCTGCCGTGCTGCTTCTTCCTTCCGTCCTGACCGTGATCGGGCTGGACGCCTGCAAATGGATATCCCTCATTACCCCGGCCGTTGGCACAGAATTGCTTTTGACAAGCCCTCCGTTGGGCATAGGATGTCCGGTTTTGCTGTTTACTGCTGCCTGGATCTGGGGAAATCGCAGCGCGGACGGGATATGAGCCCTGTCTGTTTTTTTCTGTTTATCGATCATTATGGGCGGGGGTCTCCCTGAATCGATAATTCTTGACCGCGCAGAAGTCTCGGCGTGCATCTTGCCAAAACAAAGAGTGTCGGGTATACTTATTTGACATTATCAAAATTTGCCGATTGGAGTTTTTGATCAGTTCAGATGCCGACCAACGAAGAAAAATACATGAAGCTTTATCACCGTCTCCGGAAGGGGATCATTGAAGGCGCATGGCCGAACGGAAGCCGCCTTCCCTCGAAAAGGAGCCTTGCCGCACAGCTCGGCGTCAGCGTCGTGACCGCCGAACACGCCTACAGCCTGCACTGTGACGAGGGCTATGCCGAAAGCCGCCA
The DNA here is from genome assembly GCA_045600745.1 of Lachnospiraceae bacterium. Taxonomy (GTDB): domain Bacteria; phylum Bacillota; class Clostridia; order Lachnospirales; family Lachnospiraceae; genus UBA6987. The sequence goes on along the minus strand of JAZRYN010000059.1, from coordinate 9,900 downwards.
GCGAAGCGGCTATTATGTGATCTACCGCGCAGGCGACCTCTTCGCCCAGCCTGAGCAGGAGGTGCGCAGACCCGTTCGTTTTCCCCTTACGGCCGGCGAGCCCGATCCGGGAGAAGCCGCGCCTCTTTTTCCCGCTTCCGTTTTGTCCCGTGCGATGCGCAAGGTTCTTTCCGCGCAGGGAGAAAAGCTTTTGATAAAATCGCCCGGCAGCGGCCTGCCGGAGTTAAAGGAAGCCCTGTCCGCCTATCTCATGCGCTCAAGAGACATTCGGGTAAGCCGGGAACAGATCATCATCGGCAGCGGTGCGGAGTATTTGTACGGCATCGTCGTGCAGCTGCTCGGAAAAGAAAGGAGCTATGCGCTGGAGGATCCCTCCTATGAAACGATACGGCGCGTTTATGCCATGAACGGTGTGCAGACAGAGCTGCTTGCCATGGGCAGCGACGGCATCATGTCCGCGGCTCTGGAAAGGAGCCGCGCCGGTGTGCTGCATGTCACGCCCTACAACAGCTGGCCGAGCGGTGTGACCGCATCTGCCTCGAAGCGGGCGGAATACCTTCGCTGGGCCAAAAGCCGCGGCGCCTGCATTGTGGAGGACGATTACGACTCGGAATTCACCCTGCTTTCCAAGCCGGAAGAAACGCTCTTTTCCCTTGCTCCGGATGGCTGCGTTTTGTATCTGAATACCTTTTCCCGCACTATCGCACCATCGCTCCGTGTCGGCTATCTCGTGCTGCCGCCTGAGCTGATTCCGGTCTATGAACGGAAAATGGGGTTTCTCTCCTGCACCGTTCCGGTGTACGAGCAGTATCTGCTGGCTGAACTCATTTCAAGCGGCGGCTTTGAGCGGCACATCAACCGGGTAAGGAGAAAACGAAGAAAAGCCTGACCATGAGGCCAGGCTTTTTTTCGCTGTGCCGCTGCCCTTTCCGCTTCCTTCTTCCCGAGACGGCAGGGCGTCATCGTTATTTCTTAAAGCCGTCCTTCAGACTGACGCTGCGGTTGAAGACCGGATGGTCAGCCGTGCTGTCCTTGTTGTCCAGGCAGAAATATCCGACACGCATGAACTGGAAGGTCGGCGAGTTGACTGCGCAGCGGTTTTCCTTATGGTCGTATTCGGCAGCCACCTTCGCCAGATCACGTTCGATCTTGCAGTTCTGCAAGACCGACAGACTGTTCGGATTGAGCGCTTCCAGAAAATTCTTGTCCGGGCCGTCGGGATTCGGATCGCTGAAAAGATCGTCATACAGGCGGACTTCGGCATCAACTGCGGTTTCCGCATCGACCCAGTGAAGCGTTGCGCCCTTCACCTTACGGCCGTCGGCAGGATCGCCGCCGCGTGAATCGGGGTCATAGGTGCAGAACACCTCTTCCACCTCTCCGGCTTCATTTTTCCGGCAGCCCGTACAGGTCACCAGATAGGCCCCCTTTAAGCGCACCTCGTTGCCCGGATACATGCGCTTATACTTGGGGATCGGAGTCTCCAGAAAGTCATCGGCTTCCATCCACAGGTTCCGGCTGAAGGTGATCGTATGCGTCCCCTGCGAGGGATCGGCCTGATTGTTCTCGACTTCAAAGGACTCGCTCTGTCCTTCGGGATAATTGGTCACCGTGAGCTTTACCGGATGCAGCACAGCCATGGTGCGTTCTGCCGTTCCGTTCAGGTCGTCCCGCAGGCAGCGCTCAAGCTCGGCAAATTCGATCACATTGGTGCTTTTAGCCACACCGATCCGGTCGCAGAAGCTGCGAATGGACTTGGCCGTATAGCCGCGCCGCCGCAGACCGCAGAGGGTCGGCATGCGGGGATCATCCCAGCCGCTCACATAGCCCTGCTCGACCAGCTGGCGGAGCTTGCGCTTGCTCATGACCGTGTGATCGATGCCAAGGCGGGCAAATTCGATCTGCCGCGGCTTGTGGTACGGAATGGAGACATTACTCACGACCCAGTCGTAAAGCGGGCGATGATCTTCATATTCGAGTGAGCAGAGCGAATGAGTGATCCCCTCGAGCGCATCCTGTATCGGATGGGCAAAGTCATACATCGGGAAGATACACCATTTCGTGCCCTGACGGTGGTGATTGATATAGCGGATGCGGTAAATGACCGGATCCCGCATGTTGAAATTGCCGCTGGCCAGATCGATCTTGGCGCGGAGCGTCATTTTTCCCTCCGGCACCTCGCCGTTTTTCATCTTTTCAAACAGTGCCAGATTCTCCTCGATCGGCCTGTCGCGGTAAGGGGAGGTCGCCGGCACGCCGATATCGCCGCGGTTTGCTTTGAATTCCTCCGGCGACAGCTCGCAGACATAGGCAAGGCCTATTTTGATCAGCTCAACGGCATATTTATAATCCTTTTCAAAATAGTCGGAGCCGTAAAAGAACCGGTCGCCCCAGTCAAAGCCGAGCCAGTGGATATCCTGCATGATGGCATCGACATATTCGGTGTCCTCCTTGGCCGGGTTCGTGTCATCCATGCGCAGGTTGCAGATGCCGCCGAACTGTTCCGCCATGCCGAAATCGATGCACAGGGCCTTGCAGTGGCCGATGTGCAGATAGCCGTTCGGTTCCGGCGGAAAACGGGTATGGACGGTCATGCCCTCATACTGTCCGCCCTTCGCGATATCCTCCGCGATGAACGCATAGATGAAATTGCGGCCGCCAAAATCTCTTTCTTCCTCGCCGTTTGCTTCTGTTTCAGGGGAATTTGCTTCCCGCAGCACTTTTTCTTCTGCCATAATGCGGCTCCTTTACCTCAGATTGATTTATTATAAAACAGGAGCCTGCGAAGTGCAAGCAGCGCTTTCCGGACATTTCACAAAATCTTCAGTAAAATGAAGATGACACGTCCCTGCTGCTGTGATAAGATGATGAACAGAGCAGACATTTCCTGCCAAAAGGATGGTAATATGCGAAATTTCTTTCAACGTTTGAGCGACGGATTCCGGAGATTCATGACCGGTCGTTACGGCAGCGATCAGCTGTCCCGTTTCCTTATGCTGCTGACGCTTGTTATGCTCGTGCTGAATATGATCTTCGGGGCGAGAACGTCCGTTTTCTATTATCTGGTCTGGATCCTGATCATCTACGCCTATTTTCGCATGTTCTCGAAGAATATCGAAAAGCGCTACAATGAAAACACCCGTTATCTGCAGCTGAAGGAAAAGGTCCTGAACCGTTTCCGGGGAGGAAGATCCTCCGGCGGTCATCGCGGCAGCGCATCCGGAAACCGCGACAGCTATCAGAACTACCGTCAGGCCTATCAGAATGCCCGCGGGGCCGGGCAGACCATGCGCAGTGACAAAGAGCACCGCATATTCCGCTGCCCCGACTGCAGTCAACGCGTCCGCGTTCCGCGCGGGCGCGGGAAGATCGAGATCACCTGTCCGCGCTGCGGCCATGTTTTTATCAAGAGGTCTTAAATGTTCGGCACAGTCACTATTCACCAGCCCGAAATGAAGTTCAAGGATTACGGGATCTACCGCTCCTTCTACTGCGGTCTTTGCCGCTCACTAAAGCACCGCTACGGTCTGAGCGGCCAATCGACCCTGTCCTACGACATGACGTTTCTTACCCTCCTCTTAAGCGGTCTGTACGAGCCGGAAACGGCAGAGGGCAAGACCTGGTGCGCGGCGCACCCCTTTGAAAAGCACCCGATGCGGATAAACTGCTGCATCGACTACGCCGCGGATATGAATATCCTGCTTGCCTACTGGCAGCGCCTTGACGGCTGGAACGACGACAGGCGCTTGAGCGCTAAACTCGGAGCGGACCTTCTCCGGCGCTCCTACGCCGCTGTCAGCGAAAAATACCCTGAAAAGGCAAAGGCCGTCGAGGATTATGTACGGGAGCTGACGAAGTGCGAGCAGAAAGACAGCCGCAATCTCGACGAGGCCGCCGGTCTGACCGGAAAAATGCTCGGTGAGCTCTTCATGTATCAAAATGACGAGTGGGCGCCCGTCCTTCAGCGCGTCGGATTTTATCTTGGCAAATTCATTTACCTCTCCGACGCCTTTGAGGATTTTGATAAAGACAAAAAGAAGGGAGCCTACAACCCCTGGAAAGGCTGTGCCGAAAGCCGGGCAGCGCTTGCCGGAGAGGCCAAGGATGTGCTGAACATGATGATGAGCGAATGCTGCCTTGCCTTTGAATATCTGCCGATCCTCATGTATGAAGACGTTTTGCGGAACATTCTCTATGCCGGGGTCTGGCTGCGCTATGAGGCCGCAGTAAAGGAGGACAAAGGTGGTATTTGATCCCTATCAGATCCTTGGCGTTGCTCCGTCCGCCACGGATGAAGAAATTAAAAAAGCATACCGCCAGCTCAGCCGGAAATACCATCCGGACGCCAATGTGAACAATCCGAATGCCGCACAGGCTGAGGAGAAATTCAAGCAGGTCCAGCAGGCCTATGAAGAAATCATGAAGATGCGCGAGCAGGGCGCACGGAGCTACGGTCAGTCCGCTTACGGCCCCGGCAGTTCCCGCTCCGGCTACGGGTATTCTCAGGGCGCATACCGTGATCCGGGCTATGACGGAGATGCTCAGCAGGATCCGGGCAGCTGGGGCTTCGGCTTCGGCCCCTTCGGTTTCGGCTTCGGAAACTTCGGCTCCTATCAGCAGAATGCCCGCCAGAGCCAGGCCAATTTCGACGGCTACGACGAAGAGGATTCCGGGAGGCTCCGCGCTGCCGTCAATTATATCAACGCGGGACACTACAGCGAGGCATGGACCGTCCTGCAGTCGCTCTCCTACCGTTCCGCGTTCTGGTATTATCTGGCGGCCGCTGCCAACAGCGGGCTCGGCAACAATATGACGGCGCAGGATCTTGCCAAAAAGGCCTGCGAAATGGAGCCGGACAATGCGGAATATCAGCAGCTGCTGAGCCGTCTGCAGGGCGGTTCCAGCTGGTACCAGAATCAGGGCATGGACTTCGGCAGATCCAGTGTCCCGATGTCCAATCTCTGCACTCGCGCCGCAATCGCCATGCTCTGCTGCTTCTGCTGCGGCGGCGGAGCGGGTTCTTATCTCCCCTTCTTCCTGTGCTGTTAAGCCTTCCCCGACAAGTTTTCCGGCATAAAAAAGCTCCCTCCCCGCCTCACAGCGGAGAAGGAGCTTATTTCTTTCCTGCTCTTTGTTTTTTACAGGATCTCGTTTCTGTATACGTCCTTGAAATAGCGGTAGGTGTCGACCTTTAATTCGCCGCAGGCCGCCTCATCGCAGACAATGACGGCATTTTCATGCAGCTGCAGGGCGCTGATCGTCCACTTCTGGCTTACTCCGCCTTCAACGCAGTGCGCCAGCGCTCTTCCCTTATTATGGCCGCTGACGAGCAGCAGTACCTCGCGGGCATCGGTCACGGTAGCGACCCCCACGGACAGCGCCAGCTTCGGCACCTGTTCGGGATCGCCGTCAAAGAAGCGGGCATTGACGATCCTGGTATCCTCTGTCAGGCTTCTGACGCCGGTGCGGGAGGAAAGACTGGTATAGGGCTCATTAAAGGCAATGTGGCCGTCCACGCCGCAGCCGCCCATAAACAGGTCGATGCCGCCGTAGGAAGCGATCTTCTTTTCATACGCCGCACATTCGGCTTCCGGGTCCTCCGCCAGACCGTTCAGAATATTGATGTTTTCGCGCGGGATATCGATATGATCGAAAAGATTGTCGTGCATGAAATACCAATAGCTTTCGTGGTGCGTGCGCGGAAGGCCGACATACTCGTCCATGTTGAAGGTGACGACGTTTTTGAAGCTCACCTCACCCTTTTTGTTCGCTTCGACCAGGCGCTTATAGACGCCGATGGGGCTTGACCCCGTCGGCAGACCGAGCACATAGGGGCGTTCCTCGCGATGGTTCTTAATGGCATCAATGATATGACGCGCTGCCCATTCGCTCATGTTCTCATAATCCTTTTGAATCAGTACCTTCATTTCTTGTCCTTTCCTAAAACAATATCGTTATCGGATGAAACCGTATCAGCGATCTCCATCAGTTTTCTCAGGCGGTGGTTGACTCCGCTTTTCCCGAGGGGCGGATCGAGGAACGTGCCCAGCTCCGCCAGCGACGCGTCCGGATGTTCGAGCCTTGCTTCCGCAATTTCACGAAGCTGTTCCGGAAGATTTTTCAAGCCACTTTGCTTATCGAGCTTTTCTATGGCCCTCACCTGATCCATCCCGGCGTCCGCCGTCTTTTTCAGGTTCGCCGTTTCACAGTTGACTCTGCGGTTAACGTCACCCTGTATGCCGCGAAGGATCCGGATGTTTTCCATTTCCAGACGGCTTTTGGCTGCCCCGATCACGCTGAGAAAATCAGAAACGGCTTCCGCCTCCTTAAGATAGACCACCGATGCGCCCTTTCTGTGCGTGATCCTGGCCGGAAGGGAAAACGACGCCAAAAGGCTTTTCAGCTCTTCTGCTCTCGCCTCGCTGCGGGCAAGCAGCTCCGCATGATAATCCGCATTCGGGTCGCGGATATAGCCTGAGGCCAAAAATGCGCCGCGCAGGAAAGCCCTTTTGCAGCATTCGTTTTCATAAAGGGCCTTTGGCGCCGGTGCGGACAATTCGCGCAGAACGCCCTTTGCCGTCAGAAAGCCGGCTGCCCGCAGAACGCGGTCCACCTTCTCGGGCGGACGCATGAGCAGCGAGAAAAGCGGCGCTCTCACGCCTGCACCGCGGATGACGGAGATCTCCGGCGCCGCACCGGCAAGCATCCGCAGCAGATAATCCGCTCTTGTCATCACCGGCAGGCTTTCGCTTTGCAGGATAAAAAGGAGCCTGTCCTCCTCGTCGAAATCAACGAGGCCGATCCCGGCTGCGATGGCCGAAAGCTCGGCTCTCCGGCAGTGTGCCGTCTTAACCGGAAGCACAGAAAGCGCATCCTTGGTCATCGCAGAAAATGACGTCATGCAAACTCTCCCAAAAATATGATCTCCGGCTCCAGACTGACCCCGGAATGCGCCCTGACCTTATCCTGCACGTCCCGGCACAGACGGTAAACATCCGCTGCGGACGCACCGCCAAGGTTCACCACGAAGCCGCAGTGCTTCGGGGAGACCTGCGCCTGCCCCACCTGATAGCCGGCAAGGCCCGCTTCCTCGATCAGCTTTCCGGCAAAATAGCCCTCCGGGCGCTTAAAGGTCGAGCCTGCGCTCGGATATTCCAGCGGCTGCTTTTCGCGGCGGCGTTCATTATAGTCCTTCATCAGTGCTTCGATTTTTTCCTTTTCTCCGCGGCTTAACCCGATTTCGGCCGAAAGGATGATCTCCCCGCTCGAGCTGAAACGGCTGCTGCGGTAGTCAAAGGCAAGTTCCTCTGCGGGGATCAGCCTGATCTCAAGCTCCTTGGTCAGAACGCGGACCGATCTCACCACATCCTTCATGCTTCCGCCGTATGCCCCGGCATTCATAAAGATGCCTCCGCCGAGCGATCCGGGGATCCCGGCGGCAAATTCCAGACCGGTCAGTCCATGCTCTGCCGCATACCCGGCAAGCCGGACGAGCGGAACGCCGGAAGCAGCCCGGATCGTCCCGTTGACCTCCTCAAGTTCATCAAGCCCCGTCATATCAATGACTACGCCCTTTAAGCCGCGGTCACTGACCAGAATATTCGAGCCTTTGCCGAATATCCAGTACGGCGCCTTCTGCTCCCGGCATTTCTGCAGGGTAACGGTCAGGCCCTCTTCCGAGGTCGGTCTGACATAGACATCCGCTGCGCCGCCTATCCGGAAGCTGGTATGATCCCACATATATTCTCCGAAAACGATCTGTACATCATCCGTTTCTACGGTGATCGCTTCTGCAAGGGCAAATTCATTCAGTGCCATAGTCCTCTCCGTCTACTTCTCATCGCCGTTAAGCATCTTTTTCCTGAGGCGACGTTCCAGTTCCTTCATGGCGTCATAGCCCATTCGCTTCTGACGGAAATTGACTGCCGCAGTCTCCACAACGACCGCAATATTTCGGCCCGGGCTCACCGGGACCGTATAGCAAGCCAGTTCATTTCCCAGATACTCCACATATTCTTCCTTGGCGCCGAGCCGTTCAAAGACTTCGTCCTTATCCATATATTTCAGCCTGACGACCATGCTGACAGGCATTTCGTCCTTGACTGACTGTACGCCGAAGAGCGCCTTGACGTCCACAAGACCGATTCCGCGAAGCTCCATGAAATTGCGCGTCGTCTCCGGCGCGGAGCCGACTAACTCATCCTCCGAGAGACGTCTGAGCTCTACGGCGTCATCCGCAACCAGGCGGTGGCCTCGCTTGATCAGCTCGAGGGCCGCCTCGGATTTGCCGAGGCCGCTGTCTCCGAGGATCAGCACGCCCTCGCCGAAAACATCCACCAGAACACCGTGAATGACCATCATCGGAGCCATACGCACCTCCAGAAGGCGCATCAGTCGGGCAAGCAGCCTCGATGTATTCATCGGCGTGCTGAGCAGCGGCATCCGGTATTTCAGCGCAAGCGCCATCACCTCCGCATCCACCTCATAGCCGCGGCTGAAGATCACGCAGGGGATCCGGTGGCAAAACAGCTGTTCATAAGCCTGCAGTCTGGCTTCGTCCGAAAGGGTCTTGAGGTAGCTGTACTCAACCTTTCCCACCACCTGGATCCGGTGTTCGTCAAAGAAATCATAATAACCAGCCAGCTGCAGCGCTGCCCGGTTCACCTCGGTCGATTCAATAAATATATCGTCTAATGCCAGCTCAGGCGTCAGATTGACAAGCTGCATGGCATCGATGATCTCCTGTAAAGCAATTCTGTCCATCTTGCTGCTCCATCCGCAAAATCGTACTTTGGTCAGCCTCCCCGCTCCCTTCGCCAGTATAGCGGAAGCCGCTCAAAAACGCAAGAATCAATCCGGCAGTTCGCCCTCATGGAAGAAGGCATACACCGTCCTTGCGGAAGGCTCGTTCATGCCGGGCACACGCATAAGCTCCTCCGCCCCGGCGCTTTTGATCGCTTCGAGACTGCCCAGATGCTCTAACAGGCTTCTGCGGCGCTTCGGGCCGATCCCGGGAATGTCATCCAGCAGAGAATGCACCTGTGCCTTGCTTCTGAGCGAGCGGTGGTATTCGATGGCAAAGCGGTGCGTCTCATCCTGTATCCGCGTCAGCAGCTTGAAGGCTTCGGAATGAGGGTCCACCGGGATCTCCCTGCCGCCGAAAATGAGGCCGCGCGTTCTGTGCCGGTCATCCTTGACCATGCCGCAGACCGGGATCGAAAGACCTAACTCCCGAAGCAGGGCAAGCGCGGCGTTGACCTGTCCCTCTGCGCCATCCATCAGGATGAGGTCGGGGAAATGGACAAAGCTTCCCTCGGGCCCCGCCAGCCCCTGCTCCCGCACCATTTCCTTTTCCCTCAGGCCGTGACTGAAACGTCGGTAAAGCACCTCCGACAAAGACGCAAGATCATTGACGCCTTCTACGAATTTGATGCGGAACTTGCGGTATTCGTTCTTCCGGGGCCTTCCGTCTTCGTAAACGACCATCGACCCCACCGTAGCAAATCCGCTGATGTGGGAAATATCATAGGCTTCGAGACGGTGAATGTCCGTAAGGCCGAGCAGGCCGGCAAGCTCATTCTGAGCGCCCACCGTGCGGGCCTCTTCCCGGGCGATCTTATCAAGATCCTGTCTGAGCGCTCTTTCCGCATTCTCTCCGGCAAGCTCAAGCAAGCCTTTTTTCTCGCCCTTCTGCGGCACGCGGATCTCTGTCCTCCGGCCGCTTTTTGCCGTAAGCATCGCCTCCAGGGCCGCCTTATCGGCCGGCTCGCGGTCAGTCAGGATGATCTTCGGAAGAAAGGGCGTTCCGCTGTAAAACTGGCGCAGCACCTGCGAAAGGATCTCCGCCGGGTCCTCCACGGCGCGGGCACCGATACGAAAATGGTCTCTTCCGATCATGCG
>JAZRYN010000058.1:0-10658 GCA_045600745.1 Lachnospiraceae bacterium | reverse complement strand
CTGCGTCTCACCGAAAGGAATCCCGGAAGCTTCGGCAAAGGCTTTGAACTCTTCATGAGCTTCGCTGTAGCGCACGCCGCCGCCGCAGATAAGAAGCGGCCTTTTTGCCGCCTTGATCACAGCCGCCGCCTCAGCGAGCGCTTCTTCATCCGGAAGCGGTCTGGCCAGCCGCCATACCCGTTTGGCAAAGAAAGTCTCCGGATAATCGTAGGCTTCTCCTTCGACATCCTGAGGAATCGCAACACAGACCGCTCCGGTGTTGGCCGGATCGGTCAGCGTGCGGAAGGCTGAGATCATCGCGCTCATCAGCTGCTCGGGACGTACGATCCTGTCCCAATAGCGGCACACTGCCCGGAAAGCATCGTTGGTCGAGATCGACAGATCATGGATCTGCTCGATCTGCTGCAGTACCGGATCCGGCTGGCGGCAGGCATATACGTCGCCGGGAAGGATCAGCACCGGGATGTTATTTGCCGTTGCCGTGGCAGCGGCCGTCACCATATTGGCGGCTCCGGGGCCTACCGAAGAGGTCACGGCAATGATCTTTTTACGCTTCATCTGCTTCGCAAAGGCAACGGCCGTATGCGCCATGCCCTGTTCATTTTTACCCTGCCAGACCTTAAGGCGTTTTGTCTCCTGGCGCAGCGCCTGGCCAAGGCCGACCACATTGCCGTGCCCCGGCAGCATGATCACCCCCTCTACAAAGGGATGCTCGATCCCGTCATAGGCAATATACTGATTTTCAAGGAAACGGACCAGGGCCTGCGCCATCGTCAAACGAACGGTTTTCATGTTTTCCTCCTGTCGATACAGCTCAGGGCTCATCCCTGAAAAATATGCTCGTTGGCATCATCCTTCCAGAGCCAGGAATGCTCCGGATCATCGATGCGGGTCTTGTCCCAGGGATCGCCTTCAAGATGCCTGATCCCCCAGGAATAACACATGGCATAGCCGGGAGCCGCTGCCTGCGAATGGAAGCCATGGTTGATAACCGCCATACCGTTATGCTCCGTCTTATAGACCTCCCCGTTTGCGAATCCGGCGCCGAAGCCGTTCGGGTAGTCGAAGCGGTAAAAATAGACTTCCGGCTGCGGATGATGATGAGGCGGATAAGAGGACCACTTTCCCGGATAGTTCAGCACCTCGCCGAGAACCATGTTGGAAAACGGCGCATTATCAAGGTCGAAAAAGGTTTTGATCTCTCTGCGCATGCTGCCTAACAGTTCCCCGTTCGCCCCCGCATGCTGCACGATCACCTTATCGGGCGTATAGAGCACCGGCTCATAATCACGGTCATTGTCCGTCTGCTGAATATAGAGCTCGGCATGTCTCTCCGCTTCGATCACTATCTTTATGCGGCGCGGGGCAAGCAGGCAGGTCGCCTCCTGATGAAAGCAGTCCGCTCTCTCCGCGAAGGCTTCCTTATCGGCCCAGCGCAGACGGATCTTCCCTTCAAACAGAAGAACCGCTGTTTCCTTTTCCTTCTCTTCGATCTCATAACGGTCTCCCGCTTCCATGATCAGCAGGCCGACGTCCATGCGGGTGCCCATATCATCCGCGGCGGTATCGATATAACTATTGTATCCGCGGTGCAGTTCTTTCCTTACGTACATCACATCACCTCTCAGAGTCCGGTATGTGCGGCTATATAGCGCCGCCCCTTCATTGCATATTCCAGCGGATCGGCCTTCGCCGGATCCTGTTCCGCCTCGACGAGCAGCCAGCCTTCATAACCCGCCTCCGATAACAGCCGGAAGACCGGATCAAAATCCACATCGCCGTCGCCGGGTACGGTAAACGCTCCCTCGCGCACGGCCTTAAGAAAGCTCCAGCCCTGCCTCCTCGCTTCTTCAACGACCGGCAGGCGCATATCCTTAAGATGAACGTGGCCGACCCTGCCTACATATTTTTTCAGCATGGCAAGCGGGTCCTCCCCGGCAAAGGTGAAATGGCCGGTGTCATAGCACAGAAAGACATAGCGGGGATCCGTTTCCTGCATCATACGGTCCGTCTCGGCCGCGGTCTGCACCACCGTTCCCATATGATGATGATAGCAGAGCTTAAAGCCGCGCCCGGACGCCAGTTTTCCTAACGCGTTCAGTCCGCCGCAGAGACGTTTCCATTCCGTTTCATCCATGATAGGCTTTCTGTCCTGCAGTACGGGGACGTCCACCATGCCCTGAATGGAATAGCTCTGTTCGGAAACGTTTATCCGGTCTGCCCCGACCGCTTCCAGAAAATCCAGCTCCCGGCTGAGAGCCGCCATATTTTCTTCAAGCGGCTTCGTCAGCAGGAAGGAGGAGAACCAGCGGCTGGCGATCCTTAAGCCTCTTAAGTCAAGCTCTTTCTTTAGCTCCGACGGGTCCTTCGGATATTTGTTGCCGATCTCGCAGCCCGCAAAGCCCGCCAGGGCCATTTCACTGACGGTCTGACGGAAGCTGTTTTCCGCACCGAGCTCCGGCATATCGTCATTGCACCAACCGATCGGGGCAATGCCGAGCTTTACCTTCTTCGGGTCAAATAAGCGCATTTTTCTTTCCTTTCTTTTCCTCTTACCGGCCCACGACCAGCGGAAGGGTCGAGCCGCCGTACGGCATGCTTAAGACGGTAGCCTCCGGCCCGAGCTTCCGGAAAGCTTCATCGAGAGCCTCCTGCGCCGAGTGCTTGGGCACAAGGAACAGAGAGCGGACAAAGTCGTCATCCAGTTCGCTCACCAGCATGATCTCCGCCTTCTGCAGCACAAGTGCGATCGCGGCGGCCTTGTGCCCGCCCAAACGGAATTCTTTTTTGATCCGCTCGATCAGAGATCCCGGTGTCGGCGCAGCGGTCATCCACTCTTCAAAGGTCTTCTCACCCATGCCCTCGCGGCAGGAGCCGATCAGGATAATGATCCCGCCCGGCTTTACGGCATGCGCGGCATTATCAAGCGCCTTCTGCGTCTGGTAAAGGTTCAGATCCTTCGGCGCGCCGCCCTGAGAAACAAGGACGATGTCCGCCGCCTCAGCGATTTCCTTGCGGTACAGGGTATCCAGGAAACGGCAGCCTTCCCGGTGGGCAAGGACCGCATCTCCGGCCACTGCCTTCAGGATCTCCTTATGCTCCGAGAGGACCACGTTCAGGATAAAATCGATCCCGACCATCGCGCCGGCTTCCTCGATATCCTGACGAAGCGGGTTTTTTTCGAGCGACCCTGCGCAGCACTCCGGCAGTACCATGCGGCTGTGGTTGGCCTGTATCGCCGCTCTTGTCGAGACTCCCGGCATGATGGCCTTTGCGCCGCCGGAATATCCGGCAAAATAATGATATTCGATATTGCCGAGGCAGATCCTTCTGTCTGCCTCCGCCACGGCTCTGGTAATGTCTACCGGGGTCCCCCGTGAGGTCGTCCCATAGGATATACAGTCATCCGGGTCGGAATCCACGCAGCGGATCTCGGAAAACGCCCTCTCTCCGGCCAGCTTTTCCTGCTCCGCAGGCGTATGCTTCCGGTGGCTGCCCAGTGCGAAGACCAGTGTGATGTCCTCCGGTCTGACTCCGCCGGCGTAGAGCTCGTCGAGAAGCGCCGGCATGACCGCAGCCGTCGGCATGGGTCTGGTAATATCGCTGGTGATTATCGCCACCGTCTCGCCTGGCCTTACGATCTCGCGGAGACGCGGCGAGCCAATCGGCGCCGCCAGCGCTCTTTTCACCTCCGCTTCTCCCGTCAGTCCTTCCGGAGCTGCCCCGGCATGAAGCTCGCCGAGCAGGCTGCGTTCCGGGACATCGACCGTCTGAATGCCTGTTCCGAATCCGTATTCAAGCTTCATCTTCTGTCTCCGTCTGTTTTTCGGGAAGCTGGGAGCCATGCTTGAGCGCCCGGACGACCGGAAGCTCTTCCCCGCTTAAAAAGCGGATCAATGCACCTCCGCCGGTACAGATATAGCCCATTTTTTCCGTCAGGCCGTATTTTTCCGTTGCCGCAATGCTGTCACCGCCGCCTAACACGGTAAAGCCCTTTGTTTCCGCAAGCGCCTGCCAGATCGTTTTTGTCCCGAGTTCGCTTTCTTCTTTTTCAAAGACGCCCATCGGGCCGTTGACAAAAACGGTCTTTGCTGCCAGAATACGCTGTCTGTAATCTTCCGCCGTTTGGCTGCCGATATCGACCGCCGTGCTGTCTTCCGGCATTTGATCCGCGCAGGCTTCTCGGCGCTCCCCCTCCCCGATCCAGGAAAGATCCCGGGGAAGGACGATCTTTTGTCCGTACGTCCGGTATAGCTGCGCCGCCTTTTCGAAGAACTCCGCATAATTGGATCTCTCGATAAAGGCGCGGCTTCCGCTTCCTATCCTGTCACCGCGGGCGATCATAAAGATGTTTGCCACCAGACCGCCCGTCAGGATCTCATCCGCGATACCGCGGCCAAGGACCGTGTTCATCATTTCAAAGGCGTCCGCGATCTTGGCGCCGCCCAGAATGAACACACAGGGGCGCTCCGGTCTCTCCATTACGGAAGAAACGGTGCAGTATTCCTTTTCAAAAAGGCGTCCCATGGCGGAAGGAAGCAGCTGCTCGAAGCCGCAGAGGCTCGGCTGATCACGGTGCGCGGCGGCAAAGGCGTCACAGACATACACATCGCCGAGCGGCGCCAGTTTTTCAATTAACAGCGTCTTTGCCTGCTCCTCATGGGAAAGACGAAGCTTTCGTTCAAAAAGCGTCTGTTCTTCCGAGATGAAGCGGACGTTATCGAGCAGCAGGATCTCTCCGTCCTTTAAGGCCCGGATCGCCGCGCGGGCAGCCGGGCCGCATACATCGTCGATCCAGTTCACTTTTTCCCCCAGAAGCCCGGACAGCACCTCCGCATGAGGCTTCGTCGTATAGAAGTTCCGATATTCGATATCGCTTCCCTGATGGGCCAAAAGGACCGTGCGGGCGCCCTTCTCGGAAAGCTCGCGAATGGTCGGCACACAGGCCCTGATCCGGTTAATGCTTTTTAGCGTGCCTGTTTCCCTATCAACCGGCTGGTTGATATCGATCCGGCACAGTACGATCTTTCCGGACACGTTCACATCATCCAGTGTTCTGATCCCGAATCTCATCGTCTCCCTTTCGCGGCACGATCACTTAAAACGGCCGATCTTCAGATATTCGTTGGTCTTCGCCGTCCCCTCTTCCCGGGTCAGCTGCATCTTCATCGCCGCACGGATGGCGTCCATGGTCTCGGGGATCGTGACGCTCTCCTGCGGAATATTGATCGCATACATGATATCGTTTCCGCTTTCGACGATGCTGTCTTCCCAGAGGCCGATCTCGTACATATCACCTCTGCGGTTGCCGAGGTCGCGGGCGTATTTGAAGAAGCTGGCGTTGCCGAGGAAGCCGTCGTCGATCGTCACGGTGCGGATGCGGGGATGTGCCCGGAATACCCTTAACGCCTCCTCGCGGGTGATCTTCCTGCCGTCCTTCGCCGTCGCCAGAACGGTAATAATATGTCCGTGAGTCACCGGAGTGTGCACCAGAATGCCGGTTGCCTCAACATGCGGCATGATCGTCATCAGATCGACGGCCTGATGCGAGGGCGCCTTGTCGATCTGCAGCGCATTGGTCAGCCCGCGGTGATAATCGCCGGGATCGGCCACGCGGCGGATGATCGTGATCGCCACCTTTTCGATCCCGAACTCACGATCCAGCGCATCGACGGTACGGATAAGACCGGTCGTATTGCAGCTGGTCAGCTTCAGATAATTCTGTCCCACGCCTTTTTCGTAATTGGCATAGCCGTGGAAAAAGACATCTGCCACAGAATTCTTCTCGCCGCCCTGGAAGATAGCCTTAACGCCCAGCTTTTCATACAGCAGCTTGTTCTTGGCTCCGACGCCGCCGGGAGAGGAATCCAGCATGATATCGACCTTGCTGCACAGCTCCTCGAAGCTTCCCGCAACGGGGATGTCATATTTTTCAAAGGCAGCAGGATCGGCCCCGTTCACGAGATACAAGTCATATTTGACATTGTTTGCTCCGATCATTTCGTTTTCGCGCAGCGCGCGGATCGCCAGAGTAGGGGCAAGGTCCGCAATACCGACCAGCTCCATGTCGCCCTGAAGAGCGACCCCGTCTGCCAGACGCTGGCCGATCGTGCCGTAACCGGCAACACCGACTTTTACTTTAGCCATGATTATTCCCTCCTGTTTCAGTGGATTTCATCTAAGCGTACCGGACGCTTTTCATCCATGGATCTCTTGCAGGCGATAGCAAGCTTGACCGATACAAGGCCGTCCTCAATGCCGACCTCAGGCTCGATGTCATTGACGATACAGTTCACAAAGCTCTTGATCTCGTCCTGGTAAGCGCCCATATAACGTTCCAGGAAGAACCAGAGCGGTTTTTCGGAAATAACGCCGTCCGCCGTGGAAAGCACCGTGTTGTTCGCCGCATCATTGCTGCTTGCGATACAGCCCTTAGAGCCGAAGACCTCGCCGCGCTGGTCATAGCCGTAGACCGCCTTGCGGCAGCCGTCGATGGCGGGCAGAGCGCCGCCGGCCATCTTTGCCGAGATCACCACGGTGTCCACATCTCCTGCCTCGCCGATCGCGGGGTCAACAAGATTCGCCCCGTAAGCGGTCAGCTCTTCGACCTCGTCGCCGGAAAGGTAACGCAGCATATCGAGGTCGTGGATCATCATATCCAGGAAAATGCCGCCCGAAACAGCAACATAAGCGGGCGAGGGCGGTTCGGGATCGCGTGAGCTGATCCGGATGAATTCGACCTTTCCGATCTTCCCGTCCGCCACGGCCTGCCGGATCGCACGGTAGTTATGGTCAAAGCGGCGGTTGAAGCCGACCTGATATTTCAGCTTCTTCGGGGAAGCAAGAAGCGCGGCCTTCACCGCTTCGATCCGCTCTAACGAGTGGTCTACCGGCTTTTCGCAGAACACGTGCTTTCCCGCCTTAATGGCTTCAAGGGAAAGTGCCGCATGCTGATCGGTCGACGCGCAAATGAGAACGGCATCGATGCGGGGATCATTCAGGATCTCCTCATGATCCTTCGTGATCACCTCCGTCCCGACGCTTTTCAGCCATTCCGCCACCTCGGGCTTCATGAACGGATCAGCAACGGCAAGCACGCGCGCCTCCGGTACGCCGGTCATGATGCTCTTCATATGGACCTGGCCAATGCGGCCGGCCCCAATGATTCCGATATTGATCATCTCTTTTTGTCCTCCATGTCACTGTTCACAATAAGCTTCTCCGCTGCCTTCGGTCAGGGAAGCGTATGTTTTTTCGATCCTGGCCCAGTTCTGGTCACGGTCAAGCGCGATCCCTCTGCCGACGCCGGACACCAAAAGGCCTGTTCCTTTTTCCTCCATGGCTCCGCCGAGTTCGCGCAGAAGCTCAGGCGCACTGCCCGGCGCGGTCGAGCGTCCGTCGAAGATCACATGGACATAGACCTCTCCGATCCCTGCCTCCTTCGCCATGTCAAGGAGCGCCAGCGGATAATCGATCGAGCCGTGCGAGGATTTCTTGGTCAGCAGCGCAAACAGATGCAGCGCCGTTCCGCGTTCCCTGACCTTCTTCATGGTCTCAAGGAAGACCGGGTTCTTCGCAAAGGAGCCATCCTTCATGGCATTATCCAGGCGGACGTCGTCCTGCAGCACCACCCGGCCCGAACCGAGATTGATGTGCCCGGCCTCGGAATTGCCGGTTTTTCCTTCCGCAAGACCGACGGCAGGCCCCGAGGCGTCAAGCTCTGTCCACGGATAGTCCCGCAGCAGGCTGTCCCACTCCGGCGTATCCGCCGTGAAAATGGGATTGTTCCCGGTTTTCTCATCCAGTCCCCAGCCGTCGCAGATGAGCAGCAGGACCTTTCCTTTGCCCGCAAAGGAAAACAGCGGTTCGCCGGTCATTTCTTCCGGCTTTCCGAGCCCCATGGCCGACAGGACGGTCGGTGCGACGTCACAGAGCTTTCCGCGCTCCTTTAATTTCTTTGTGCCTTCGCCGAGGGCAACACAGGCAACACGGTTCGTCGTGTGCGAAACATGCGGCTTTCCCTCGGGTGTATGTAGGGCCTCGATATTGCCGTGGTCGGCCGTGACCAGCACGGTATATTCCTTTTCGCGCGCGTGCTTTACGGTCTTGCCGACATAGCGGCTGACCGCTTCACAGGCAAGCGGCTTTGCTTCATCGCTTGAGGTATGGCCGATCACGTCGCCGTTAGCAAAATTGGCAACGATAAGATCATAGCCCTCATCGATGCCCTCACAGAGCTTATCGGCCACCTCGGGCAGTTTCAGCAAAGGAACGGTCTCAAAGGGAACTCCCTTCGGGGAAGGGATACGAACATCGGTCTCCCCCTCGAACGGATGTTGATTTCCTCCGTTAAAGAAGAAGGTCACATGGGCATATTTTTCGCTTTCCGCAAGATGCATCTGCGACAGGCCGTTCGCGGCAATTACCTCCGCGAGAGTGTTTTTGACCCTGGATGGGGCAAATGCAATCGGTAAATAAGTATATTTCTCACTATACATCGTCAGGATAACAAAATCAAGCGGATCAAGCCTCTTCCGCTCAAAGCCCTTAAAAGAAGGATCGGTAAAGGCGTCCGTCAGCTCCGTCTCTCTCTCGCCTCTGCGGCAGCAAAAGATCACGCCGTCGCCGGCTTTGACAAGACCGACCGCCCTGCCCCTCTCATCGACCAGATTCATCGGCTCGAAATGGTATTCCGAGCTTACAGCCGCATAACGTTTTTCCGCGGCACGGGCAAGCGCCTCGCCGCCCGCAAGCTTATATTTCTGCATGATCGTATCTCCTCTTTTATCAAAGGCCTATCCTGGGGGCCGGGTCTTCCCCTTCTTCCGGACAGAAGTGCCCCTCGCCGGGGAACAGCTGCAGCAGGCGGTCAAATTGGTGGATAATGCAGTCGGGGCGGTTTTCTTCGGTGAGCTTGAATTCCAGCCCGCCGGGGTATTCCGCGCCGACCGTTCCGGCAAAGCCCGACTGCTTTGCCCCGATGATATCGCGTTTCAGGTTGTCTCCCACAAAGCAGCTTTCCTCCGGGCGCACGCCGGCTTCGGACAGGGCAAGAAAATAAATAGCCGGATGCGGCTTGCGAAGCATGGTGACCGAGGATTGCTGGACCGTACAGAACAGGTC
Source organism: Lachnospiraceae bacterium (assembly GCA_045600745.1). Taxonomy (GTDB): domain Bacteria; phylum Bacillota; class Clostridia; order Lachnospirales; family Lachnospiraceae; genus UBA6987. The sequence continues at coordinate 1,535 of JAZRYN010000058.1, read as the reverse complement.
TCTGATACCGTCCCTATCCAGCCATTCATCGATCTCGACCGTTCCGATCAGATCACTGATAATGCCGACCCTGTAGCCTCGGGCAAGCAGCTCCTTTACCGTTTCGATCCCCTTCGGGACGACAAGGCGCTCGCCTTTGGCTCTGCGGAAGCAGTAGGTCAGCTCTTTGGCATTTTTTTCGATCTTTACTCTGTCCCATTCCGGAACGAGCCAGCGCGTCCACAGCATTTCCTCCGGCGCCTCGCACATGTATTTCAGCGCCCAGTCACGGTAGCCGTCATAGCGTTTGTTCAGAAAATGATAAAAGCTGTCCGGGTCCATATCGGTCCCGCAGATCTCTGCGATCCGCGTTCTTGCCTCGGCAATAAACGGGCGGTTCGTTTCATCGACCACGCGGAACGTTCCGCCCAGATCAAGAAAGATCGCCTTGATTCCTTCTTTCATCCTCAGACCCTCCTGATCTTGTCCCAGGCGACGCGCGGCGCCGCCGGGAACAGCTCTTTCAGCTCGTTAAAATCGAAAATGACGGCGTCGGGACGGTTCTCATCCGTGATTTTTTCTTTTGCCAGCTTTTCCGGCGTAGTATAGAGGATGAACATCCCGTAGCCCGCAAGGCGCGTGCCTTCGACATCCCGGTTCAGGTTATCGCCGATATAGACGCAGCGTTCGGGCTCTACCCCAAGCATCCGGCAGGCCTTGTTTGAAATGGCAGGGTCGGGCTTGCGGATCCCCTCCACGCAGGATAAGAGCACCGCGCCGAAGTATTTGCCCAGATCATCGGCCTCAAGCCAGCGCGGGATCTCCTGTGAGGTGACCAGGTTGCTGATGATGCCGAGCTTATAGCCGTTTGCGTACAGGTCACGAATGGACTGGGCGCCGTTCGGTGCGACCACGCGGCGGCCGTCCTTGTTGCGGTACTCAATGGTCAGCTCGATGGCATTCCTTTTGATCCGCTCACGGTCGTATTCCGGAGCAAGCCATTTTGTCCAAAGCTCCTCCTCCGTCGCCTCGCGCATCGTTTCAAAGCACCATTTGCGATAGCCCGCATAACGGTAATCGAGAAATTTGCAGAATTCGTCGGGATCTCCCTTTTCCCCGCACATATCGGCGATCTTGCGGCGCGCCTCCGCTTCAAAAGCCGCATCCCGTTCTACCAGGCGAAGCGTTCCGCCCAAATCGTAAAAAACGGCATCAAATTCTTTTTCGCTGTTCATCTTGCTTTCTCCTGCCTGTCATTCTTTATTGCCAAGGGGCGGAAAGATATCCAGAAGCTCTGAGATACGGGTAATGGTATGATCGGGCTGGAGGATGATCTCCTGCGGTTCGTTCTTTATGGTGTCCGGCTCGTCGATGCGGATCATCGCCGCAAAGCCTGCCTTTCTCGTCCCCTCCACGTCACGGATCGGATTGTCCCCGACGTAAGCGCACTGGGCCGGCTCCTTGCCGATCGCCCGGCAGGCCAGAAAATAGATCTCCGGGTCTGGCTTGCGCAGACGCACCTTGGAGGAAAGGATCACGGCCTTGAAATAATGGGC
>JAZRYN010000057.1:0-6024 GCA_045600745.1 Lachnospiraceae bacterium | reverse complement strand
GATGCGTGAGCGCCCGTATTATATCTATCAATGCGACCTTTCGATGGGGCTTGAACACTTCCGCACGCCTGTGGGAAAGGGGATCGAGATCATCGAAGCGCTTCGCGGCCATACCTCGGGCTTCTGCGTACCGACCTTCGTGGTGGACGCGCCGGGCGGCGGCGGGAAGATCCCGGTCATGCCGCGTTATGTGATCTCGCAGACGCCGCATAAGGTCATCCTGCGCAACTTCGAGGGGGTAATTACGACCTATACCGAGCCGGACGATTACAAGGAGACCTGCCAGTGCGAATACTGCCGGGGCGAGAGAGAAGAAAAACTGGTCGGCGTAGCCGGACTGGAACGCGGCCAGGGACTGAGCCTTGAGCCGGTCGGTCTTGCCCGCGCAAAACGAGGCAGCAAGGAGTGAGAGGAATGAAGAGCAAACTGGGACTTGACCAGTCGCTGGTCGACCGTGCGCGGGCTTCCGCAGCCAGTGTCGCGGAGGATACGCAGCGCTTTATCGACCGGCACACGACAGTTGCCGTAGAACGCACGGTATGCCGCCTGCTCGGGATCGACGGCGTCAACGATGTCGGCGTACCGCTGCCGAATGTGGTGGTGGATCATCTGGCGGCAAAGGATATCTTAAGCGACGGCGCAGCCTATCGCATAGGAAACGCCATGGCGAAGCTTCATCTTTCTCCGCAGGAGATCGCGGAGGGGATCGACAAAGGCACGATCGACCTTACGGCCATGCCGGCCGGAAGCGAGGCAGAGATCCGCAGAACGCTTGCTCCCGCAGTGGAGGCGGCACTGACGAGGATCCGTGAAAACGCCGCGAAGCGTCAGTCGTATCTGAAGGAATTCGGGGATACGGACGGACCCTATATCTATCTGATCGTTGCGACCGGAAATATATATGAGGATATTACACAGGCAAAGGCGGCAGCGAAGCAGGGCGCGGATATCATAGCGGTGATCCGTACCACCGGCCAGAGCCTGCTTGACTTCGTTCCGTACGGGGCGACCACAGAGGGCTTTGGCGGCACCTACGCGACCCAGGAGAATTTCCGCCTGATGCGTGCAGCCCTTGATGAGGTCGGTGAGGAGCAGCACCGCTACATCCGCCTTTGCAATTACTGCTCGGGCCTGTGTATGCCGGAGATCGCGGCCATGGGTGCGATGGAACGTCTGGACGTGATGCTGAACGACGCTCTTTACGGCATCCTGTTCCGCGACATCAATATGCAGCGGACGATCATTGACCAGTATTTTTCCCGTGTGATCAACGGTTTCGCGGGCGTTATCATCAATACCGGCGAGGACAACTATCTGACCACGGCAGACGCCTACGAGGAGGCGCATACGGTACTGGCCAGCCAGTTTCTGAATGAGGCCTTTGCCCGTCATGCCGGTCTTCCGGAGGAACAGATGGGACTCGGCCATGCCTTTGAAATGGATCCCGACCTTCCGGACGCCTTTTTGTACGAGCTGGCGCAGGCCCAGATGGCGCGGGAAATTTTTCCTAATGCGCCGTTAAAATACATGCCTCCGACAAAGTTTATGACGGGAAATATCTTTCGTGGGCATGTGCAGGACGCCCTGTTTAACATGACGACCATCCTGACCGGCCAGAAGATCCACCTGCTCGGCATGATGACCGAGGCCATTCATACGCCGTTTATGAGCGACCGTGCATTAGCCATCGAGAATGCACAGTATATTTTCCGCACCATGAAGGACTTCGGCAGCGAGATCGAATTTAAGGAAGGCGGCATCATTCAGACCCGCGCGGCCGAGGTGTTAAAAAAGGCAGCGGAGCTGCTTGGCGAAATCGAGCAAATGGGCCTTTTTGCCACACTGGAGAAAGGTGTCTTCGCTGATATCAAGCGTCCTCTCGACGGCGGAAAGGGCCTCGAGGGCGTCGTGCGCAAGGCGGACGGCTACTTCAATCCCTTTATTGAGGAAATGAGGAAGGAGGAAAACGCATGAGCTCCGGACTATATGACATGTCCGCAAAGGACTTTGACAAAACGCTGGATCTGACGATGCTTAAGCCCTACGGCGATACGATGAATGACGGCAAGGTGCAGCTTTCCTTCACGCTTCCGGTGCCGAATGATGACCGCGGTATGGAGGCGGCGCGCCTCATCAGCCGTCAGATGGGGATCGCGGAACCGAATGTGGCCTATGCCCGCACGCTGGATAAGGAATTCACCTTCTACGTTGTCTACGGCTCCTGCACGCACAGCGTTGACTATACCAAGATCAAGATCCATGCGATCGAAGACCGGGCCATGGAAATGGACGAGGTCGATGAATACATCCGCCAAAACATCGGTCGGAAGATCGTCGTAGTCGGCGCCTCTACGGGCACGGACGCCCACACGGTCGGTATCGATGCGATCATGAACCGCAAGGGCTTCGCCGGTCATTACGGGCTGGAGCGCTACGAGATGATCGACGCCTATAATCTGGGCAGTCAGGTGCCGAATGAGGAGTTCTTAGCGAAGGCCCGCGAGCTGAATGCCGATGTGCTGTTAGTGAGCCAGACGGTTACGCAGAAGAATATCCACATCCAGAATCTGACCGAGCTGATCGAACTGGCCGAGGCGGAAGGCATGCGTGCCGGACATGTGATGTGCTGCGGCGGCGCGAGGATCACCCATGAGCTGGCGAAGGAGCTGGGCTATGATGCAGGCTTCGGACCCGGGAAGTTTGCCAATGATGTTGCCTCCTTCTGCGTAAAGGAAATGGTACGAAGAGGGATCAAATAACGTTCGCCATGACAAAAAAGGAGATGCTTTGATGCAGAAAGTACTTTGGACGCCCTCCGAAACGCTGAAAAACAGCTGCCGGATGGCGGATTTCATGCGATATGTGAACCGGAACCGGGGTATGGATCTTCACGAATATAAGGAGCTGTACAACTGGTCGGTCACGGACATTCCGGCATTTTGGGATGAGCTCTGGCATTATCTGGACATCCTTTGCTCGGAGCCGTACAGCAAGGTCGTTGACGACCTGGACCGTTTCCCCGGGGCAAGGTGGTTTTGCGGAGCCAGATTAAACTATGCGGAAAATATTCTTCGCGGTTTTGAGTCGGACGGCCCTGCCGTTACCTTCCGAGGGGAGGACTATGAGCGCCGTGTCCTGAGCAGGCGCGAGCTGCTCGGACAGGTGAGATCCTTAGCGACCGCGTTCCGTGCAGAAGGACTGAAGCCCGGCGATACGGTTTCCGGATATTTGCCGAACCTGCCGGAAACGATCATCGCCATGCTGGCGGCGGCGGCAGTCGGAGCGATCTGGTGTTCCTGCGCCACGGACATCGGCGCCGGAGCGGCAGCCGACCGAGTGGGGCAGGTGAAGCCGAAGATCCTGGTGACCGCAGACGGCTACCGCTACAAGGGAAGGACCTTCTCCACCCACGACAATGTGAAGGAAATCGCAAAAAACATCCCCTCGCTTAAGCGGATCGTAGTGGTCCACTACGCCGGAGAGGATGCCTTTGATGATATTCCCGGCACGGTCCGTTATGAGGATTATCTGGTTAAAGCCCCTTCGGATTTTGCCTTTGAGCAGGTCGAGGCTTCTCACCCGCTCGTCGTGATGTTTTCCTCGGGAACGACAGGAAAGCCCAAATGTATGGTCCAGTCTCATGCCGGCATCCTGATGAATCAGCTGAAGGAGCTAATCCTGCACTGCAACATCCAGACAGGCAGCAAGCTGCTTTATATTACGACCTGCAGCTGGATGATGTGGAACTGGATGGCGGCGGCGTTAGGAACCGGGGCGGAGCTCGTGCTTTATGACGGGAACCCTTCCTATCCGGATGACGCCGCGATCTGGAAGGTGTTAGAAGAAGAGAAGGTCACCGATTTCGGCCTTTCCGCCAGTTACATCCACATGCTGATCGCTCACGGCTTCAGCCCGAGGCAGCACGCGGATCTGTCGGCACTGCGGGCGATCTCCCAGACAGGCTCGGCGCTTTCGGACGCCGGTTGGGAGTTCGTCTACCGGGAGATCAAGGAGGATTATCACTTCAACTCGATTGCGGGCGGCACGGACATCAACGGCTGCTTCGTTATCGGAAACATGATGATCCCGGTCGTTTCCGGCGAGCTGTCTGCCCTCGGCCTCGGCGAGAAGGTCGAATGCTACGATGATAACGGCCGCCCCATCCGTGACAAAGAGGGAGAGCTCGTCTGCGAGAAGCCGATCCCCTCCATGCCGATCTACTTCTGGAACGACCCGGAAGGCGAACGCTATTTTAACGCCTACTTCACGGTCTATCCGGGCGTCTGGCGCCACGGCGACTATGTGATCCTGCACGGAAATACCGGCGGCCTTACCTTCTGCGGACGCAGCGACTCCATTCTTAAGCCGTCCGGCGTACGGATCGGCACGGCAGAGATCTATAACCAGGTAAATTCGCTGCCGGAGGTGGAGGATTCGTTAGCGGTCGGCCAGAACATCGGCGGCGATCAGCGGATCGTACTGTTTGTTAAATGCCAGCCCGGTTGCTCGCTTGACGATGCCCTGATCAATAAAATCAAGACGACGCTCAGAACGAAGGCCTCGCCGAGACATGTCCCGGCGGTGATTCTTGAAACACCGGAGATCCCGACGACCTTAAACGGGAAAAAGGTAGAAAGCTCGGTCACCGCGATTCTGAACGGCAGACCTGTCGGCAATCGCGACGCCCTCTCTAATCCCGAAAGCCTCGGTTTTTACGAGAAGATACTGCCGCAGCTGAAATGAAATATAGAATGAATGCTATGTTAGGGAAATAAAAAATTATCTGCCTAACAAGCATTCCCTAAAAGCGGAAGCAGTTTATTCAAGGTAAAAAAACATATAATTATTATTAAATCAGCTCCACATATAGTATGATTTCGACATCTGCTGTACGTGGAGTTTTTTGAGAAACACCTGCCGAAGAAATTCTTGTCAGCGAAGATAAAGATTAAAATGCTCCCACGTTTTTTCATTGCGAGACAGAACCTCATGGCTTTTCGGGAAAGTTGCTGCGCCTACGGCATTAAGTAAGGCAGTAATTGTTGCGAGAATCGGCACGGTGTTATCGCAGTACGAGAATATTTCATTATCGACGATTAGAGGAACACTGGTGTAAGGGATAAGAGGCGATGATAAACTGTCGGTAATGGCAATGGTAGGAACACCCGCTTTCGAAGCATAGGAAATCGCGTGGGTTGTCGAACGAAGGTATCGGGGCATGCTGATAGACAAAAAAACGTCATCTTTGCGCAGTTCTGCCAATGAATCGAAATTTGGGGACTGTGTGCTGAGAGCATGCACATCATTTCTAATCCAACCAAGTTCAAGGGCAAAAAACTGAATTAAATAAAAAGAACTCCGTGAACCAAACATAAAAACGCGATTTGCTGTTGATAGCAGTTCAACAGCTTTTTGGAAATGCTCCGGATTGATGCTTGTTATCGTGCGCCGCAGGCCGTCGATACCCTTTTGCATGATTGTTTGCATTATATCGGTGCTGTCATAGCCAAGCTCGGTTACCATACCCAGTCTTTGGCTCATAGAGATTTTATTCCGAATAAAAAGCTGAAAGGCATGTTGCATGTCGGTAAAGCCAGAATACCCCAAACGAGAGGCAAAACGAAGGAGACTTGTCTCGCTTACGTTACAGGTTTGACTTAATCCGGCAAGTGTTGAAAAAGCAACTGCGTCAAGATGATCAATAATGTAATCAGCTATTCCTAACTGCTTTTTGGTGAGTGATTGACGAACGTTTTCAATTCTTTCTAAGGGGGAGGCGTCATCGTAAGTTGATTTTTTAACCATGTTATAAGTACTCCTTCCGTCTTTGATACAAAACAGGAACATTATAATTATAAAACAATAAACATATAAATGTAAGCCATAATAAGGAAGAACCTGTTGTTGATTTATGCTAATAAAAGATGAAAAAGCGGGAACAAGGCCAATAAAGGAGTAAACGCTACTAAAAAAATAAAAAATAAAAGCAAATACTGTTGACATGGATGAAAACTTATGATAAGT
>JAZRYN010000056.1:0-7047 GCA_045600745.1 Lachnospiraceae bacterium | reverse complement strand
GTCCGAGCCCATTTCAAGCCAGGTCGAAAACAGATTCTCGTAGGAAATAAAGTACCCAACATTCTTCTGAATGCTTTCGACGGTCTCTCTGTCATCCTCGTTCAGATATTCCTTGATATCTTCATCGGCCCAGTCGTTCTGTTTCAGATACTTGACTTCCTTGTCAGAAAGAAACTTATAGAAAATGAATCCTAAAATATAGTCCTTGTACTCATTCGCTTCAATCTTGGAACGCATTTTATTTGCCGATTCCCAAATTTTAGAAGCAAGCTGCTGTTTATTCATACGGATGCCTCCAGATTATTACTTCAAGCTTTTTACTCGCAGCCATCACTTAGCCTCCTTAGACTTGTTCAGCCATGCGTTCTGAAGTTCATCAAAAGAAATGTTGTTTTCATCGCAGAAAATCTTCAACTGCTTCATAGCTGTCATATTCGGGTGCGTTTTTCCGGATTCCCAACGATTTACCGTTGAAAAGGCTACATTCAACGCCTTCGCAAAAGCTTCTTGTGTCATAAAAGCTTTTTGGCGAATTATTTTGATTTCATTAGAAAGATCCATCTTGCGCCCCCTTGCATATATGTAGCTTTATTATAGCATTCCCGTTTTGGTTTTTCAAGTAGTCAGAGAATTTTTACTACTGCTTGAGAGCAGCGTAAGGTTGGTAATTTTGCGGACAGGCGTTTAGGCAATGCAAGTACAGACTGAGAAATCAAGCGACAAACAAATACAAACTGCGTCAGGATATGAAAAAAGCAGGCATAGCCGAGGAATCATCCTCAGATATGCCTGTTCTTTTGCTTTGCCACGTCCGGCAGCTACTCTATGTCAGTATTGCTTCGATACTGTCTTATCGTCAGCTGCCTCATGGCAGCTGACGTTTGCCGTATCCGGGTCAATCGTCTAACTTCAGTCCCTTCAGCAGATCGCCGACGCTCGTTGAAGCTTTTCCGGTCTCTTTGTAATTGAAGACCTCTTCCCTTTCACGGCGGTCGCGGCGGGGACGATCATCGCCCTCTCTGCGTTCGCGGGGGGCACGGTCCTTGCGGGCCGGAGCTTCCTCCAGCGCCTTCTTGCTCAGGCTGATCTTGCCGTCCTTGACGCCGATGATCTTCACCGTCAGGCGGTCGCCCTTGTTCAGAACATCTGCCGGCTTTTCCACACGCTTGTAGGAGATCTGGGAAACATGCAGCAGACCGGAGGCTCCGTTGTCGAGCTTGATGAATGCGCCGTAATCCGTCAGCGAATCGACGGTGCCTTCCATGACAGCCCCCTCCGTGCATTCCGCAAGGATCGCTGCTCTTGCCGCCTTGGCTTCGGCGCTCTTCTTGCGCAGAACATCACGCACGGACAGAACCAGCTTTTTGCCGGCCTCCTCCGCGGTAATGACCATGGCTTCGACCTCTTTGCCTTTATATTCTTCCAGATTCTCCACATAGCCGTTGGCCAGCTTGGAAGCCGGAATAAATGCACGAACACCGTCAACAAAGGCTACCACGCCGCCCTTTACCGCACTGTCGATCGTGACCTTGATCGCCTCGCGGCTGTTCAGCAGTTCTTCAAAACGTGCCCAAACAGGGTCGCTCGTCGGCTCGCCCTTACTCAGGGACGCCTCCAGCTCAGCGGCATAGTCCGCCATGCTCTCCTGCGGCTCCTCAGCCTTCTCCGTGACAGCTTCCTGCACTTCTTCGGTCTTTTCCGGGACGGCTGCTTCAGCTTCAGTCACGACTTCCTTTGCCGAGGCTTCTGCAGCTTCCGCTTTTTCTTCGGCCGCCTCGGCCGCAGTTTCAATGACTTCAGTTACTTCGCTCATAGAATCCTCCATAAATATATCTTGAGGCACACCGTGCCCTGCAATCTAAGAGAGTATAGCACTTTTTCTCTTACAGTGCAATTAATTTTCCTCGGCTTATCAAACTTTTCTAATGATTTAGCTTCGCTTTTCTTTTGTTTTTTTTACCGCGACGCTTCCACTAACTCCCGTGTATACGGATGCTGCGGATGGTCAAAAATCTCATCGATGGTATTGTCCTCGACGATCGTTCCCTTCTTCATCACGATCACTCTGTCGCACAGCTGATAGACCACATTCATGTCGTGTGAAATGAACAGATAGCTCAGGCCGTATTTTTCCCGCATCTCGTCAAGCAGCTGCAGGATCTGGGCCTGAATGGTCACATCGAGCGCCGATACCGGCTCATCGGCAATGATCAGTCTGGGCCTGACGATCAGCGCTGCGGCGATGGAGACCCGCTGTCTTTGCCCGCCGGAAAGCTCCGAGGGCCGGTGTGTCAGATACCGTTCCGTAAGGCCCACATTTTCCAGCATTTCGATGACCCTGCGGCGGCGTTCCTTCTCATCGAATCGGCCGTAGACCTTGAGCGGCTCCTCCAGTATCCAGCCCACGGTCCGGGCAGGATTGAGCGCCGTATAGGGGTCCTGAAAAATCAGCTGAGGCCGTTTGGAATAATGGATGATCTCTCCCTCATAGTTCGGCAGAAAGCCGAGGATCGCCCGTGCGACCGTCGTTTTGCCCGAACCGCTCTCCCCGACAAGCCCCAAAGCCTCTCCCTCATAGAGGTCAAAGCTGACGTCGTGCAGCACTATCTGCACTTTTTTTCTGGCAAAGGCGTTTCCCTGTGTGGTATAGGAAGCGCTGACGTGCTTTACTTCAAGGATCTTGTTCATGCTGACCCCCTTTGCTGCAGGCCCTCGGCAAGCAGCGAAAAGCCGAGGATCAGCAGGGCGATCGTCAGTCCGACGAAAACCGCATACCAGGGCAGTCCGCGCAGAATATAGTTTTGGGAATCGGAAAGCATCCTGCCGAGAGAGACCTCTGAGGCCGCGACACCGATACCGAGGAAGCTCATGCTCGCCTCGGCAAGGACGGCGTTATTGAAGCCGATCGTGACCGCCGGAAGAAGCACCGGAACGATGTTCGGCAGGATATGCCTCTGCATGATGCGGAAATGGCCCACTCCCTGCAGCTTTGCCAGTGAGATATAATTCATTTTCTTGATCCGGGCAAACTCCGCTCTCACGATGCGGGCAAAGCTCGGAATGAATACAAAGCCAAGCACCCCGATCACATTGAGTCTGCCGGGGCCGAGCACCGCCAGTACGATCATGGCAAGAAGCACGCTCGGGAAGGCGGTGATCGCGTCGCATATCCGCATCAGGATCTCGTCCAGCAGCCCGCCGAAATAGCCGGTCAGTGCGCCGATCAGCGTCCCGAAGCCTGCCCCGATCAGCACCACGAGAAAGGCGATCTGCAGAGTCGCTCCGGCCCCCTCCAGAATGCGGGAGAAGATGTCTCTGCCCAGATTATCCGTTCCGAGCAGATGCCGAAGGCTCGGCCCCGCTGCCCTTGCGGCGGCGTCCATAAAGTTCGGGTCATAGGGCGTCCAGAAATGCCCGACGATCACGGCGCCCACCATCACGGCAGCGATGATAAAGCCCGCCTTGAAAAACCAGTTGTTATGTCTTGCAAACAGCTTCTTCACGGCAGCCTCCTATTCGCGGGAGCGGGGGTCAAGCATTTCGCCGGCCACCTCGCCGATAAAATGGACCACCATGACCCAAACAGCCAGGATCGTCACGATAGCCTCCACCACCGGGATGTCCCGATTCAGGCTGGAGGAAACGATCAGCCTTCCGATACCGGGCAGGGAAAAGACCTGCTCGACCACGATGCAGCCGGCCAGCATTTCCGCCGCCGTCGAGGCAAGAAAAGCCACAATGGGCAGCATGGCGTTTTTCAGCGCATGGGCCTTTAACGCGCTCTGACGGTTGCGGCCTCTGGCATATGCCGTGCGGATGTAGCTCTTCTGCATCTCATCCAACACCGAGGCTCGCAGCATTTTGGCGGTCATTGCCGTGCGGGGGATCGCGACGGAAAGAGCGGGAAACAGCATATATAACAAAAAGCGGCCGGGCGATTCGCTGAAAGGAACGAAGCTTCCGGGCGTGAATAAGCGAAGGAGAACACCAAACAGCACGGTCAGAATGATCGCCACGAAAAAGGCCGGTATCGCCATGATGATCTGGTTGCTGACCGTCAGAAAGCGGTCGGCAAAGGAACCCTCTCTCCGGGCGCTGTAGACCCCGAGCGGGATGGAAAAGAGCAGCGTCAGGGCAAAGCCGATGAGCGTCAGGGTGACCGTCAGGCCGAGCTTTTCCCCGATCATTTCCCGAACAGGGATCCGGTAGATATAGGACATGCCCATGTCCCCGCGCACAAAGCGGAAAAGCCAGTCAAAATAACGGACAAGGAGAGGACGGTCCAGACCCAGTTCCTCCCTCAGCGCCGCAGCCGCCTCTTCCGTGGCGTTAGTCCCCAGGATCAGATTGACCGGGTCCCCCACCATTTCAAAGGCGGCATAGGCCAAAAACGACAGGATCAGCAGTGTGATCAGAAGCGTCGCCAGTTTTTTGAGAACAAACCTCATTGAAAATCGTTACCTTTAATACGTTACCTTGCTGAGATCCATGATGTACAGCGGATAAAACGAGAAGCCGGAAAGTGACGAGCGGATCACCACAAATTCGGCCAGATCCTGCAGATAGACATTGACCGCGTCATCCGACAGGCACTTTGCCGCCGCACGGTAGAGCTCGGTACGGCGGGCGTCGTCCGTGATGGAGCCTGCCTCCTGCATATATTGGTCAAAAGTCTCGCTCGCATAGCCGCACATGTTCTTGCCCGAAGACGATTCATACCGGCCAAGCAGCGCATTTGCCGTCAGGTTCGAGGCGTCAAATCCGCATACGGTCGCCTGGAATCTTCCGCCCTTGTAGACGTCCGTCAGCCAGGTATTCCATTCTACCTCCTGCACCGAGGTGTTGATACCGGCCTCCTTCAGCTGCTCTGCGAGCACCAGCGCCGCGTTCACGTGCGGCGTGTAGTTGCTCGGGGCGATTATGGTCAGGTCAAAGCCGTCCGGATAGCCTGCCTCGGCCAGCAGCGCCTTTGCCTTTTCCACGTCATGCGGATAAGCCGAGATCAGACTCTCGTCAAAGTACTTGCTGAAGGACGGGTAAATGGAGCTGCCGAGCCTTGCGCCGTGGCCGTCCGCCGTCAGCTGCAGCATCTTGTCCACGTCCACGGCATAGCAGAGCGCCTTGCGGACGCGGATATCGCTTAACGGTTCGATCCGGTTGTTCAAATAGAGCGCCTGAACCAGCTTCATGGTATCCTCTAAGACCGTAAAATCATCCTTCAGTCCCTTCACCTGCGCCGCGTCAAGATGCGCCACCAGATCGAGAGAGCCCGCATCGAGCGCCGTTACTAACGCCGTGGTGTTTTCAAAGATCCTGAAGGTGACCTGGGAAAGACTGGCCTTTTCGCCCCAGTAATCGTCAAAGCGTTTTATCACAACGGAATCCTGCACCTTGCGGCTGACAAAGCTGAAAGGGCCTGTCCCGACCGGAGCCGTGCTCTGCCCGGCGTAGCCGGCAGGGCTGATATAGATCGTGCTGACATAAGCCAGAAAATCGCTGTCTGGCTTTTTCAGTCTGATTACGGCGTTTCCGCCGTCAGCCGTTACGGACTCCACGTTTTCCAGGACGGTCTTGATGGCGCTGTCCACGGAATCCGCCGCACAGGTCTTGTAGGAATACACCACATCATCCGCCGTCATCACGGCGCCGTTGTGGAATTTGACGTTTTCGCGCAGCGTAAAGGTATAGGTCAGCCCGTCATCGGAGATCTTGCAGCCGGTGGCCAGCGCCGGTTTGAAATCGCCGGTCGGATCGACCTTGTATAGCCCCTCGAAGACATTGAACATCACTTCTCTGGTCCCCGCCGTCGACAGCTGATAAGGGCTCAGAGAGCTGCTCAGGTCCTGTCCGATCCCGACAATAATCTCACCGGCCTTTTTCCGCGCATCCGCAGACTTGTCGTCCTGCGCACCGCAGGCGCCGCAGAAGGTCACCAGCACTGCCAGTATAAGGCAAATCCATTTTTTCATCTTCTTGCTCCTTTGGAGAATCGCTCTGAGGATCATTGTCCGCAGTTAAGCGTACTATACGCTTTTCCCGCGGCATTTGCAAGCCGCTTTGCGGGTTCCGGAAGAAGTCCTCCGCCGCGGGAAAGCTCCGGCCGCCGGAAGGAAAGCGCTGCCCGCCCGTATCAGTCCGCAAAGACGCAGATGATCTCCGGATCGAGCTGCGAAGCAAAGCGCTCCGCGTCCGCTCTCGACCCCACGATGTCGCCGTAATGCATGGGTACCGCAAACTTCGGGCGGATCGCATTCACTAACACCGCTGCCTCATCGGCGGTCATGGTATAGGTCCCGCCCACGGGAACAAGGGCAATGTCACAGCTGATCTTCCGCACATCCGGATTATCATCCGTATCGCCGGCGATCCAGTAGCGCAGCCCTCCCATTGTCACGAGGTAGCCGAGCCAGCCGTTTTCCTTCGGGTGAAAATGCTTGCCGACGTTATAGGCGGGAACAGCCTTAACGACAACACTGTCGATGCGCTCGCGCTCGCCGGGAGCAAGCACTGTGATCCGCTCCGCAGGGATACCGGCTTCAAGCGCCAGCGGCTCTACCGAGGCCGGGCAGAAAAGGCGGGTGTCCTCCCGGGATACCTTTGCGATATCCTCCGCCGAGAAATGGTCGTAATGGTCGTGCGTGATCAGGACGATGTCGGCGTCATGCGGCTCCTCCTTCAGGTGGAACGGATCCGAATAAACGATCTTGTCGCCTTCCAGACGGATCGCGCTGTGGGTCAGGATCTTAACATTCTTCAAATCGCTCATAACTGCCTCCTTGTGGCTCAGATCCCGAAGATGTCTGTCTCTTGCCGGGATCGATTCGATCAGTTTTTTGGTGTAGGGGTCCTTGGGATGCAGGAACACATTTTCTACGGTTCCCTTTTCCATGATCTTGCCCCGCTTCATGACGATGACCCGCTGGCTCAGCTTGCGGATGACCTGCATATTATGGGAAATAAACAGGATCGTCATGCCGGTGCTCTGGTTGATCTTTTTTAACAGCTCCAGGATCTGGGCCTGAATGGTCACGTCAAGTGCCGTTGTCG
>JAZRYN010000055.1:0-3159 GCA_045600745.1 Lachnospiraceae bacterium | reverse complement strand
CATGCTCATAGCTGCTTCAACGGAACCTGCGTTCAGGTCCGGCATCTTGATTTCAGCGATCTCTCTTAACTGGTCTTTTGTGATCTCTGCGACCTTGGTCTTGTTGGGAACGCCGGAACCGGACTGGATCTTGCAGGCCTTCTTCAAAAGGACGGCTGCAGGCGGAGTCTTCGTGATGAACGAATAGGTGCGGTCCGCATAGACCGTGATGACGACGGGGATGATCACATCACCCATCTGCGCGGTACGCGCGTTGAATTCCTTCGTGAACTGCACAATGTTCAGACCGTGCTGACCAAGGGCAGGACCGACAGGCGGTGCCGGCGTTGCTTTGCCGGCAGGAATCTGGAGTTTGACATAACCCGTGATTTTCTTTGCCATAATGGCTCCTCCTTTAATTACCGGATATTCTCCGGGGGTGGTGTCGCGGGGAGAGTTCCCCCTTCCACCTTTGCCGTACTGCCGCTTCGAAGCGCGGTGCTTTTACGCCGGTCTTGCATTTCCGGAGGGCGCCTGGGTGAGCTGTACTATGCGGTACAGCGCCCGGAAACAGCGCCGCAGAGCGGAAAAACGACCAGCAAGAAAGCCCGCCGCATCCATCGATACCGGCTGTACAGCTTACATGCGTTTGACCTCGGTGAACGCCAGCTCGACCGGCGTTTCGCGGCCAAACATATCAACATGAATGGTAACGATCTGTTTCCCTTCGTTGATCGATTTGATAATGCCGGCTGTGCCTTCCCACACGCCGGAGATCACCGTGACGGAGTCTCCCACCTTGAAATCCACCGCGATCTCGGTGTTGTGGATCCCCATCCGGTCGATTTCGGCATCGTCCAGAGGCACCGGCTTGCTTCCCGGACCGACAAAGCCGGTAACGCCGCGGGTATTGCGGACGACATACCAGGTATCATCGTTCATGACCATATGAATGATCACATAGCCGGGGAACATTTTCTTCTGTGTGACCTTCTTGACCCCGTTCTTCAGCTCGACCACGTCCTGCATCGGCACGGCCACTTCCAGGATCACGTCCTGGAGCTTGCGGTTCTCAATGGTCTTGTCCAGATCGGCTTTGACCTTGTTTTCATAGCCGGAATACGTATGGACGACGTACCACTTTGCTTCTGCCATGCTGTGCTCCCTTAAATAACAAGGCCAAGGCCGGCTTTGACGATCGCGTCAATGACGGCGATCAGTACGCCAAGGACGACGCCGAAGAAAATGACCGCGCCGGTCTCGCGGGCGACAGTCGCCTTCGAAGGCCAGACGATCTTCTTGAATTCGGCTTTCACGCCTTTGAAAAAGCCGGGGTTCTTCTTTTCCGGCTTCTTTTCCGGGGCTTCTTTTTTCAGCTCTTCTGCCATGGCGGATCCTTTCGCTTATTTGCTCTCTCTGTGGATGGTGTGCTTCCTGCAGAAGGGGCAGTACTTCTTGGTTTCCATACGATCGGGGTGATTCTTCTTTTCCTTCGTCGTATTGTAGTTTCTCTGCTTGCATTCGGTGCAGGCTAAGGTGATTCTGGTACGCATGATATGCATCCTCCCTTAATTGTCTTTCTCTCGTTTAGAGGCAGGCGACTCTTCATTGCCTTGTCTGACGTACCGCTCGAGGTACACAAAAAAAAGACCCGAAAAAATCGACGGCTTATGTAATATAGCAAATGCCGGCGGTGTTGTCAACTATAAATTCCGATTTTTGTGAAATACCTTGATTACGCCTTGATTACGTTTTCGAGTTTTCTACGGTGGGATTTACTTTGGGAATTTACGATACTTTGATACGAGCCTTATACGCCCAGGATCCTCGCCGCCTTTAACAGCGCCGCCTGGGACTTGGCGTCGGGAATGCGTCCGTCCATGACCATCTGCACGGCGTAGGCAAGCGGCACGCGGAACACATCGAGAAATTCATCATCGTCCAGCTGGCGCGTGCCCTGATGCAGTCCCTCCGCCAGATACATGCGGATGGTTTCGGCGCAGTAAGCCGCCGCCGGAACAAACAGGCCGAGATCCGTCCACTTGTCCGCCGTTAATCCCGTCTCCTCCCGGAGCTCGCGTTTTGCGCCCTCAAGCGGATCCCGATCCTTTTCATCCAGCTTTCCCGCCGGTATCTCGGTGATAACGGCATCGACCGGGTAGCGGAACTGCCGTTCAAGGATGACGTTCCCCTCCTCATCCACCGGCACGACGCAGACCGCCTCCACATGGGCAATGACCTCCCGGACGGAGGTCTGACCGTTTGGCAGCATGACCGTATCGCGCAGGACATGGAGGATCCTGCCGTCAAATATCTCTTCTCTTTCGAGTCGCTTTTCGCACAGCCGCCCGTATTCTTCCTCGTGATAATCGATCTCCCGAACATTGAACATAAAGGCTCTTCTCCCCGCAGGCGTTCGCCTGTCTCCGCCGCAGCCCTTCTCTGCGGAGCGGCAGGCGGGCACGGCCGGCGCCGGGTAAGGCGGCCTGCCATGCCCCGTTATTGTAGCAACCGTCCCTCGCCGCGTCAAGACCAGAGGCCTCCCGGCGCGCTTTCCTTAAGCTCCGATAGCATCCGCTTTTTCCTATTGTTATATGGCGGGGATAATAAAAAGTTTAGAAAGTTTTTAGCACTCACCTCTTGCGAGTGCTAACAATCCGTGCTATGCTTTATTCGGACCTGAGGAAAGGAAGCTAACGCCCCCCCTTAGTCCGTTACCAGACACATGCCCCCGGCCATGGCCGGAATCAATTTGCAGGAGGATAAAACAATGTTGCTGCCCAGTATTTTCGGAAATGATTTCTTTGATGATTTTGAAAAGAGCTTCCCGCTCCGCACCTTCGGACGCGAAAGCAGTGCGCTCGGCGATCTGATGCGCGCCGACGTAAAGGAGAATGATGACGGCTACGAAGTCCATCTCGACCTTCCGGGCTTCAAAAAGGAAGATGTGAAGGCCCAGCTTAAGGACGGTTATCTGACCGTCACCGCCACCCGCCAGTCAAGCCTTGATGACGGCAAAAACGAGAAATTCATCCGCCGCGAGCGCTACATGGGCTCTGTTTCCCGGAGCTTCTATGTGGGCGAAAGCCTCACCGAGGAGGATATCAAGGCAAGGTTCGACAACGGCACGCTGATCTTGAGCCTGCCGAAGGTTCCGGAGAAAAAGGCCGAGGAGGAACG
>JAZRYN010000054.1:0-2215 GCA_045600745.1 Lachnospiraceae bacterium | reverse complement strand
CCGGATGCGTGGTCACGGCTTTATCCGCATCGGCGGCAGTCAGATAATTCGGCTTGACCAGGATCTTTTCCTCCGGCCTTACAAAGGAGGAGAGGCCGCCGAGTGCGTCGACGCCTGCCTTTACGGCCCGAAAAACGGTCTCCTTATCATAGGTATCACAGGGAACGATAACGACTTTTGATCTTTCTTCCATAAAAACTCCCGGAGCCTGCCGCGGCAGGCTTGAAATGAGGGCGTACTGCCGGCTTTCCGGAAAGAACGCCTGCCGCCGGAGCGGCATGTGTCCGCTTATTGTCCGCTCTGCGCCAGCACATAGGCAAAGGCGCGTCTGTTTGTTTCCGGATCATAATGACAGCCGTCATAGACCCGGAAGCCGGTCCTCTCGATGTATTCGCCCTGATCGATGTAGCGCATGTCCGTATGGTCTTTAAGATAATCCGTGAAGATGCGCAGCGCCTTGTTGTACGATGCGCAGTCCGGAATGTTGTTCGGGTCCATGCCCTCCTCGCCGACGGGACCGTAGGAGAGAAGATAGAAGGTGACCTCCGGGTGCCTCGCCATCAGCTCACCGACCCTTGCCGCGTATTTTGCCGCAAGCTCCAGATTACTGTCTGAGGGGTCATTGGTGATATCGTTTGCCCCGAGCGACCAGTAGCAGATCTTGATGTTCTTTTCTGCAGCTAACTTGTCAAATTCGGGGAATGCCGTGCCGCACATCCACTCGTAGCCCATGCCCCAGCCACTGATGAAAACATCTCTTTCGGCGTCATAGGAGGCGTCCTTGCTGTAGCCGACAAAGCGGGAATCGCCCATCCAGACACGGATGCCGTCTGCGGCTTCCGGCGTCCCGGAAGGCGGCGCGGGCGGCACTGTCTTTTCTGTTTCCGGCGGCACGGAGGAGGTGTCCGGTTCGGGCGGTGCGGCCGTTTCCGTTGGCCCGGGAGCTGACGCAGCCGGGGTCTCCTCATGTGTTTGCGGCGCAGGTGCTTCGGAGGGCGTCACAGCCGGAACGGAGGTCGTGTCCGGCGCGGTCAGCTGAGGGGAGGAGGCTTCTTCGGTTTCGTCAGGAAGCGTGACCGGAGCCTTGCTGCCGGCCTGAGAGCGCAATGCTGCTTCTGCAGCTTCCGGATCGATCTCGGCGGCGCCGATAAAAGGGAGAGGGGCTTCTCCGGAGAGCGCGGCCGTTTCCTTCTGTCCGTCTGCGCAGGCGGACAGAAGAAAAACCGACATCAGGGCAATCAGACCCGGAAAAGCCAGCCGGAGAAATCTTCCGCGCTTCATGATCCGGCTTACTCCACCCAATATTCGCGGCCTTCCCGGCGGGGGGCGGCTTCGGGCACATCGCCGCAGGGGTAGCCGATCACACAGTGGCCGATGCCTTCATAGTCGCCTTCGATGCCCAGCTTTTTCAGCAGCTTTTTGCCCGGCTCCCGTTCAAATTCCTGCTTGGCACGGTGGATCCAGATGCCGCCGAGGCCGAGAGCATTGGCGGCCTGCAGCATATTTCCGGCCATCAGTGCGCCGTCATACAGATAGGTGGGGACGCTTTTATCGGCCAGGACCACGATCACTGCGGGAGCGCCGTAAAACTGATCGCCCTCCCTTCCGGCGATCACGCGGTTTTCCTCGGCAAGCTCATCCCGCAGTGCCTTATCCGTAATGACGATAGCAATGGCTGACTGCCGGCCCATACCGTTCGGGGCGTAGAGTCCGGCCTTAACGATCAGCTCCAGGTCTTCCTTTGACGGCATGTCCGGCTTAAAACTCCGGATGCTTCTGCGGTTTAGCATGGTTTGTATGAATTCGTTCATGGAAACACCTCCTTGCGGTCCCTGCGGACAAGATGTACAGACAGGTCTGCTCTGCTTTTTATTATATTTTTTCCTGATTTCTCTGTCAATAACATAAGTGGGGGGGACGAAACGCTCCGGAGCCTGAAAAACAATTCGCTGTTTTTCAACGGCTTTCCGTTGTCTTGCTGCGCTTTATTGCATTTTTTATAAAAAACAGTTTTTTTTCGACGGGAGTATGCTATAATACAAAACAAAGAGAGTGATCGGTTCAACGGCATTGTTTTATTACCACTGAAAAAGGCTTCACAGCAACTTGAATTGTATGAGCCCGGCAGCTTATAGTCGTTAAGGAAATGAGCCAAAAAACGGGATAGCCAGCGAGTAAGCATAAAGGCCTGCCATAAAGCGGACAACCGGTCCGT
>JAZRYN010000053.1:0-4391 GCA_045600745.1 Lachnospiraceae bacterium | reverse complement strand
CAGCTCCAGGATCTGGGCCTGAATGGTCACGTCAAGTGCCGTTGTCGGCTCGTCGGCAAGCAGGAGCTTCGGCCGGTGGATGATGGCGGCCGCGATCATGCAGCGCTGGAGCATGCCGCCGGAGAGCTCATGCGGATACTTGTCATAGACCGTTTCCGGATCGTCGAGCTCCACCTCCGCAAGCGCCGTAAGCGCCGCCTTCCTGCGCTCCGCCTCCGGCATCTCCGGGTGATGCACGAGCAGGCTTTCCTCCACCTGTCTGCCCACCTTCATCACCGGGTCAAAGGCGCTCATCGGCTCCTGAAAGATCACGCCGATGTCCTCTCCCTGCAGCCTTCGCATCTCTTCCCTGCCGCAGTGGAGAATATCCTTTCCGTCTAACAGTACCTCCCCGTCATAGGTGCAGTCGCGGCGCACCAAAAGCCCGCTGATCGCCATGGCCGTAACGGATTTTCCCGAGCCGCTCTCCCCGACAATGCCGAGAATGCCGCCCGTTTTTACGCGGAAGCTGATGCCGCCGACCGCAAAGTGGTCCGGCGCCGCGCTGTTGAAATGTACCCAAAGGTTCCTTACTTCCAGCATCTTATTTCTCCTCCGGAAGCGGTCCCATCCAGAGCCTGCCTCCGCTTTCCGCCGCGAGATAGCATTTTGCGCCGGAGAGCTTATCTTCTTTCAGATAAACGGACCAGCCGTTATCGCAGTCCCCCTCTTCGCCGAGCAGCGCCGCTTCGTAAACGGGGAAGGCCTCATAGGCGGCATAGGCGCCTTCCTTTTCCGTCACCAGATAGACCCGGTAGCTCCCGGCAAGAAGGGCGGCGTCCACCGTTCCGTAAAGGTGCTGATAGCCGCCGTAGGTCTCCCTCCTGCTGCTTACCGCCCCGGCGGGAAAGGCCTCCGCACTGCCGGAAAGAGAGGTCTCCGGCGCTTCCATGACCGGCGCCATGAGCGCATAGTTCCTCAGGTTCCGCTCTCCCGTTTCCATGACCACAAGGTCCGCCTGCCGGCTCGCGATATAGTCGGCCCGCCAGGGCGCAGCGCGGGAGAAAAGCACGTCTCCGATCGTTTCGGCGAAATATTCCTGCATCGTATTGCAGAAGGAATCCCGGTAAATGACCGCGCTTCCGTCCGCCGACTCCTGCCGTGTCGTCAGCAGCACGGCGTCCGGCGCGGTCTCATGCGAGGTCCGGGAATAGGTGAACGAGTGATCCGGATAGGCCTGAACGGTCAGCCCGTCGTCAAGCCCCGGCAGCATGGCGGACAGATCCGCCTTCCAGTCCCGCCTCCCGGTAAAGGTCAGGTCTCCGAAGGTCTCATCCCTTCGGCCTGCCGCCTCAAGGATGCTGCGGTACCCGGCTAACGCGCCCTCGTAGGTCCAGTGGGTATCCGTTTCCTGATAGAGGATCCTGTCCTCGGCGGCCAGCGCAGCCTTGACGTCTGCCGTATTCACGCCCTCTGCCGCAAGCGCTTCCTCCATCAGCTCCGCATTGCCCTTCTGCTCCCTTATGCGGAAGCGCTCCGGCATATTCCCGCCGTACAGGCTGTTCTTGTTCGGAATGACAGCAAAGACAAAATCCGCCCCCTGCATTTTTGCGTAGTCCTGAAGCATTTTCAGGCTGTGCGCGGCGTTTGCTGCGGCACGCGGCGTCATGGTCGGAATGTTCAGGTAATCGTTGACCGTCCCTTCATAGTAGAGCCAGCCGTTTTTCCCGAGGATCACGTCATCCTCGGAGGATTCGCGGAAGGCTCCCGCTAAAAGCGCCGTATTCGCCCTGACCATCTGATTCCGGAAGCCGATATGGTCACGGACATAATCATCCAGCTCGCCGGCAAAGCGGCTGTTGATCGCCCCGTCCTTCATGACCGAAGGAAACGTCGCCATTTCCCTTTTTTCCTCGCTGGTCTGATCGCGGAAGAAGGGCATGGAAAGCATCGGAAGTGAAAGCAGTCCGAAAAACAGA
Organism: Lachnospiraceae bacterium; assembly: GCA_045600745.1. GTDB lineage: Bacteria > Bacillota > Clostridia > Lachnospirales > Lachnospiraceae > UBA6987. The sequence goes on along the minus strand of JAZRYN010000053.1, from coordinate 2,433 downwards.
ATCAGGAAGATCACATTCAGCCTTTTCATCTTCACCTCCTAAAACCGGTAGTAAATAAACGGATTGTAGCTGTCCGAAGCTAACTGCATCAGGCAGAGCGCGGTAAGCAGCAGCGTTCCCAGCATCAGTATGCCGTCAACGATCAGGATGTTCCCCCTTTCGTTCGCGCGGCTGCGCCATTTGCGCACGGCGTCGCGCAGAACGGGGGTGGCCAGGAAGGCGGCAAGAAGAAGCAGCAGGATCCGGTACGGCCCGACGAGCTCCGTCATGATCCGCACGGTCTCTCCACCCGTTTCTCCGAAACCGGCCATGGCCTTCCACACGCCCCACGCCTGCGAAAAGGTCTCCGAGCGGAACAGGACCAGCCCCACCCAGATCACCAGGTCGGTAAAGAGCGTCGCCGGCAGGCGCGGCCATTTTTCCGAATTGATGATATGCTCTCGCTCCAGAATGATAAAAAGCGCCTGATAAAGCCCCCAGACCGGGAAGGTCCACCCGGCGCCGTGCCAGATACCGGTTGCGAGAAAGACGATCAGAAGGTTGAACACGGCGCGGCCTTCGCCTCTGCGGCTTCCGCCGAGCGGGAAATAAAGGTACTCCCGGAACCAGGTGGAGAGCGAAATATGATTCCGCTTCCAGTATTCCCTGACGCTCCGGGAAATGTAGGGATAGTTGAAGTTCTCCGGGAACCGGAAGCCGAACATCCTGCCCAGGCCGATGGCCATATCGGAATAGGCCGAAAAGTCAAAGACGAGCTGAAAGGCATACGCAATGACCATGAACCATGCCGGGCCGAGTCCGAGCGTATCCGGCTCCAGGGCATAAAGCGCATCGACCGCGGCAGCAAGACCGTTGGCGATGATGACTTTTTTCCCCAGTCCCGCCGTAAAGCGGAAAGCGCCGTTTTTCACCTCCTCCGCCGTGACGGTGCGCTCCGCGATCTGCATTTCCACGTCATGATATTTTACGATAGGCCCTGCGATCAGCTGCGGGAAGAAGGAGATGTATAACAGCAGGGAAATGTAGTCCCGCTGCGAGCTCACCTGACCGCGGTAGACGTCTATCACATAGGAAAGGATCTGGAAGGTATAGAAGGAAATACCGACCGGCAGCGTAAAGTATCCGGTATATTTGAAAATGACCAGCAGACCGATGTTGAAGACCACCGCAAGGGTCAGGATCAGGCGTGATCTCTTTTTGCCGAGGGAAAGGCCGATAAAATAATTGACCGTTACGGAGAGCAGCAGCAAAACGATGTAAACGGGCTCCCCGAGAGCATAGAAAACAAGGCTCGCAATGGCTAAAAGCACGTTGCGCGCCTTAGTATTCCGGATCACCGTATGCAGCACGAAGACCGCAGGCAGAAATCCGCACAGGAACAGAAAGGAACTGAAAACCATCAGGCCTCCTCCCTGCCGGGCAGGGCCGCTTCATCAAGGCTCGGTCTATTGAACGTCGTTGTCATGCAGACCGACCGAGGACAGGACATCGTTATTATCAAAGCTGAAGATCAGGTCGAGGGCGCCCTCGCTGTAGCGGTCCGCAGCCAGGGAGGAAAACGAAGGCTCCCCGTAGACCGCCCGGATCTCCTCGCGCGTGCTTGTCCCGATGACTGCGCCCTTCGCCGTCGTGAAGCCCTGAACTCCGTCGATAAAGATATCGTAGATCGTCTGTGCACCGCTCGCGCTGCCGACCGTATACACGCTGAATTCTCCTCCGCCGTACAGATAGGCGCGGTCGTTGCCGCCGCCGACACAGGCCTGACCGACCTGCTCATCGAAAACGCCGCCATAGAGCTTCCCGGCCAGCGGGGCAAAATCCATGCGCAGGCTTAACTCTACGCCGTCCATGGTCAGCACGAGATCGCTCTCCTCAAAGGGCTCCTGCTTTTTCGCCGTCGTCTCCGGCGCCGTCGTTTCGCTCTCCGTTATCGTCAGCGTTTCTCCATCCGCTATCGTTTCCGTCTCCGGCGCCGAAGAAGTGTCCGCCGTGATCTCGATCAGCGACGGGGCAGGCGCTGTCGCGCCGCTCTCTTTTTCCGTTTCCTTCGGGTCGGCACCGCAGGCCGTAAGCAAAAGGGCGGCAAGCAGGGCAAATGCCGCTGCCGCTTTTCCCGTATTCATTTTATTCATCGATTCGCTCCTTCATTCCTGTTATTATTCGTTTCCTGACGCCGTTTGCTCCGCTTCCGTTTCCGCAGGCTCCGTTGTTTCCGGCGCCGTTTCCGTTGTTTCCGCGGGCGCTATCGTCTCCGGAGCCGTTTCCGGTGCTGTCGTCGCCGCCGGAGTCGTTTCCGCTGCCGTCGTTGTTTCCGGAGCGGCAGTCGTTTCTGCGGGCGTTGTCGTTTCCGGCGCTGTCGTCGCCGCCGGAGTCGTTTCCGCGGGCGTCGTTGTCTCCGGAGCGGCAGTCGTTTCCGCCGTCTCCTTCTCGGGC
>JAZRYN010000052.1:0-2927 GCA_045600745.1 Lachnospiraceae bacterium | reverse complement strand
CGGAAGCGATCCCGATCATGTTCGCCTCCGCAATGCCGCATTCGATAGCGCGGTCGGAGGTCTTGGCCAGATCCAGTGTTCCGATGCAGCTCATCAGATCGGCGTCGAGGTAGACGACCTTCGGGTCCTTTTCCATGAGCTCGGGAATGACCTTTCCGGTCACGTTCTTTCCCTGACGTTTATCCATTTCGCCGTTATAAACAATATTCAACATGGTTCAGCCCTCCAGTTCCTTAAGCTGCGCCGTGAGTTCGGCGGTCCATCGGGCGTAGGCTTCGTCACCGACGGGGATGCTGTGATTCATCGGCATCTGTTCGATCTCGGGGATGCCGGCGCCTTTTACGGTGTCCATCACGATCGCATACGGCTTATCGCCGCCGCTGCGGGTGCGGGCAAGGGCGGAAGCAAGCTCATTTACGTCGCCGCCGTTTACCTTCACAGTGTCAAATCCGAAGGCCTTCAGCTTTGCGGTAAGATCGCCCATGGGCAGGCAGTCGTCCAGATAGCCGTCCAGCTGGCGCTTGTTCCAGTCGAGCAGCACCACAAGATTGGAGAGCTTTTTCGCCGCAGCAAAGGAAAACGCTTCCCAGCACTGTCCTTCGTTTGATTCGCCGTCGCCGACGATGCAGAAGACGCGGCAGCCTGAGCCTTTAAGCTTTTCGCCGAGGGCCATGCCGACGGCGAGAGAGGTTCCCTGCCCGAGAGAGCCTGTCGTCATATCGACGCCGGGCGTCTTGTTGCGGTCGCAGTGGCTCGGCAGACGGGTGCCGGGCTTGTTCATGGTCTTCAGCTCTTCATAAGGGAAAAAGCCCTTGATGGCCAGTGTCGCGTAAACGGCAGGGCCGCAGTGCCCCTTGGATACGACCAGGCGGTCACGGCCTTCCCAGGTGGGATCCTGCGGATAGTAGCGCATCTCGCGGCCGTACAGCACCGCCAGAACATCGGCGATGCTTAACGAGCCGCCGACATGGCCCGATCCGACGGAGTGGATCGCATCCAGAATGCCGAGACGGATCCGTGTCGCCAGCGCCTTGACCTGTTTGATTTCCTTTTCTTGCATATTCGTTCTCCTTGTTCCTTCCTTTATAACTCAAGAAGTGTTTTTCAGCCTTATTATACAATCTTTTCGTCAAATGAAAATGACTATTTTGGTTTTTCCCGAAAAACCGGAGCCGGAGCGGGAGGCGCAGGCTTCCGGTGCTTGTCAAAAAAGCGGCTTTACGGTAAAATGAAACGGCCGCGGGCATGCGAGGCCGGAAGGAAACGGAATGCCGGGCTTGAAGAGGGAAGGATCTATCGCGCGGAAGGGGATGCGGCATCCATCATGAAAAATGAACGAAATTATCCGAAAATAACAGTGACCAAAAAGGCCGAGGCAGCCTTAAACGGAGGGCACCCCTGGGTCTACGACGAGGAGATCCTGAGCGTCTCCCGCGATCCGGAAAACGGAGGACTCGTGGATGTGGTCAGCCAGAAGGGCAGATACCTCGGCACGGGGCTCTTGAGCGAGCACTCCAAGATACGGATACGCCTCATTTCCCGCAACGCCAACGACAGCTTTGACGAAGCCTTCTGGAAAAGACGCATCGGATACGCATGGAATTACAGAAAAACGGTGATGAGGGACGATATCGAAGCCTGCCGGATCATTTTCGGCGAGGCGGATCAGTTCCCCGGGCTTACGGTCGACCGCTACGGCAGCTTGCTGGTCACCCAATGCTTAAGTTACGGCATGGAGCGGCGAAAGGATGAAATTTTTCCTCTGCTGGCGCAGGTACTCCGGGAAGACGGACAAGAGATAAGCGGAATTTTCGAACGCAATGACGTGGCGCTCCGTGCCCGGGAGGGGCTTGAGGAAAATAAAGGCTGGTATCACCTCCCCGGGGAAAGCGTTCCAGAGAGCGCGATCACGGAGATCCGGGAGAACGGTATCCGTTACCGGGTCGATGTGGAGAACGGACAGAAGACCGGCTTTTTCCTTGACCAGAAATATAACCGTGCCGAGGTGGCAAGGCTCGCAAGGGGGCACCGGGTGCTCGACTGCTTTACGCACACCGGAAGCTTTGCCTTAAATGCCGTCCGCGGCGGCGCGTTATCGGCTACGGCGGTCGACGTATCGGCTTCGGCGATCGAAATGGCGAAGGAAAATGCTGCCCTGAACGGTTTCGGCGACCGCATGGATTTTATCGTGTCAGATGTTTTTGAGCTGCTGCCCAGACTGGAAGAAGAGGGCAGTCCCTATGATTTCATTATTCTCGATCCGCCGGCCTTCACCAAGAGCCGCAGGACCGTGAGCAATGCGCTGCGGGGGTATAAGGAGATCAATAAAAGAGCCATGCATCTGCTGCCGAGAGGCGGGTATCTGGCGACCTGCAGCTGCAGCCATTTTGCGGATGAGCTGCAGTTTAAGGCCATGCTGGCGGAAGCAGCCCGCGAGGCCGGCGTTTCCCTGAGACAGATCGAGGGACGGAAGCAGTCGCCGGATCATCCGATCCTGTGGGGCGTTCCCGAAACCGATTATCTGAAATTTTTCCTGTTTCAGGTCGTCTGACGCCTGGTAAGAGGGATCTGCTTCGGCGATTTTTCGCCCGAAAAAGGGAACGGAATTACGTAAATTTCCCCGTTGACAAAGCGGCTGCCGCCGTGCTACAGTGAGGGCGGTAAAAATCGAAAAGATCGGATGAACGGTTCGGGAGAGAGCGCTTTATGCGACGCCGAAGGGGACAAAAACTCTCAGGCAAAAGGATCGAATCGGGACGAAACTCCGAAAAGTGTGAATTTTACACGCCGAAGGTGCAACCCGCAAGGGGAATCTCTCAGGCTGAAAACGGAGGCATGAAACCTTGTGTTTTCATGCCTCTTTTTCTGTGTCCGGCTTTTGCCGGGCGACGATTAGAAAACAAGGAGGTCCGGAATGGGCGAATTAA